>NZ_JBSMEZ010000087.1:0-7981 GCF_056498605.1 Profundibacter sp. | reverse complement strand
GGGGCAATCAAAGTCCATTGATTATCTGTTAAAACCGTTCGTATCAAAGCTGCTCTCCTTTTGTTTGCAACATTGAATCAGAACTTAAACAGAATGGGAATCCCTAAACGTCAACAGGCCCTAATTGTAGCCATAATATTTCTCCTAAAAGTATTGGTTTAAATAATGCTTCTTAAAGATGTGAAGCAATTTAAATATCAACTTATAGGTGTGTTACCGCAAGTCCGGAAAACCAGAATTGACATACCGCGATTTACGGGATTCCACTGGCCTTGGAAGCCGATTCCCAAGAAATAATTGGGGATGAATTCGTTGCATGGGCAAATGCGTCCTAAAAGCCCCTCGCCGCCGCGCGACTGATCCCTTATAACGCTGCCAACAACTGGGGAGTCGCACGATATGACCGGAGAATTATCACCGATCGACAAAGCCAAATTTGTCGCCGCCAAACGCGCTGTGGATTACGTCGAGGACGGCATGCGTGTCGGGTTGGGCACTGGATCAACCGCCGCGTGGATGGTGCGCTGTCTGGGCGAACAGGTCCGCGATGGCGGCATGAAGATCAAGGGCGTGCCAACGTCCACCCGCACCGCTGATCTGGCGCGGCAAGTCGGCATCGAGGTGATTTCGCTGGACGAGGCGAAATGGCTGGACGTGACCATTGATGGCACGGATGAATATGACGCCAACCTGAACCTGATCAAGGGCGGCGGTGGCGCATTGTTGCAAGAAAAGATCGTGGCGACCGCATCCGATATGATGGTGGTGATCGCCGATGTTTCCAAGCAGGTCGAAACGCTGGGTGCCTTCCCGCTGCCGGTCGAGGTGATCCCGTTTGGCTGGCAAACCAGCAAAGCCTTGATCGAGGAAACGCTGGTCAGTCTGGATGTGCTGGGCCAAAACTCTACCCTGCGGCTGAATGGCGATGTGCCGTTCATCACCGACGAGGGCAATTATATTCTGGACCTGCATTTGAACCGGATAGGTAATCCTCGGCAGTTTTCACTGGTGATAAACCAGATCCCCGGCGTGGTGGAAAACGGGCTTTTCATCGACATTTGCGATGTGGTTGTGATTGGCTATGGCGATGGCCGTGTCGAAGTGCGTGACATCAATGCCGGCACAGTCGAGGAAGACCGCATTGATTTCGTCGAGAGCGATAACCTGTTTACCGATCTGACGGAATAATCATCTAAGGGCGTGATGCTATGAGTTTTGACTATGATCTATTCGTCATTGGTGGCGGTTCGGGCGGGGTGCGTGCGGGGCGTTTGGCGGCAAGTGAAGCCGGAGCCAAGGTGGCGCTGGCCGAAGAATACCGCATGGGCGGCACTTGCGTTATTCGCGGGTGTGTTCCGAAAAAGCTGATGGTTTTCGCCTCGGCCTATAGCGGGGCGGTGCAGGACGCCAAGGCGTTCGGCTGGACCAATTCAAGCATTGGCGCGTTCGACTGGAGCAAGTTTCGTGGCAAGCTGGATGCGGAACTGGACCGGCTGGAAAATATCTATCGCACCAATCTGGCCAAGGCCGGTGTCGAGATTTTCGATGCCCGCGCCGAGATGGTCGACGCGCATACGGTGAAGTTGAGCAGTGGCGAGACCTTTAGTGCCAAGCATATTCTGATAGCGGTCGGCGGGCGGCCATTCACGCCGGAATTTGAGGGATCAGACCTGACGATCACCTCGAATGAGGTGTTCAAGCTGGACAAGCTGCCCAAATCTATTCTGATTGTCGGTGGCGGGTTTATTGCCTGCGAGTTTGCCTGCATCCTGAACGGGCTGGGTGTCAAGGTGACACAATTCTATCGTGGTGCGCAAATTCTGCGCGGATTCGATGACGAGGCCCGCGGCCATGTGGCCGATCTGGTGCGCGAGCGGGGCGTGGACCTGCATGTGGGCACCGATGTGATGAAGATCGACAAGGTCGATGACGGGTTGTTCGTGAAATGCACCACCGGTCATGACCTTATCGTTGATACGGTAATGTATGCCACGGGGCGGGTGCCGAACAGTGATAGCTTGGGGTTGGAAAATACCGGCGTTGAACTGGGTCGCAAGGGCGAGATCATTGTGGATGACTATTCGCAAACCGCTGTGCCGTCGATCTATGCGGTCGGCGATGTCACCGACCGGATCAACCTGACGCCGGTGGCGATCCGAGAGGGCGCGGCCTTTGTTGATACAGTATTTCATGGTAAACCGCACAAGCCGGACCATGATCTGGTGGCAAGTGCGGTGTTCACCCAACCCGAACTGGGCACCGTGGGCATGACCGAGGAAGCGGCGCGTGATCAGGAGCCGATCGAGGTTTACAGCGCCACGTTCCGCGCCATGCAGACCGGATTTGCCGAGCGCGAGGACCGTGTGATGATGAAACTGATCGTCAGCCAAGCCACACGCGTGGTTCTGGGCTGTCATATTGTCGCGGATAATGCGGGTGAAATGATCCAGCTGGCGGCGATTGCAGTAAAAATCGGCGCAACCAAGGAAGATTTTGATCGCACGGTTGCGGTGCACCCGACCATGACCGAAGAGCTGGTGACTATGAAGGTGCCAACGCGGACTGCGTAATACGCAACAGTACAAATTCACCCGTGCAGACGGGTTGAAATTACCCTATAGAATACACAACTGATCTACATATCTGAACTAAAAGGAAGCTAGATGGCTGGAAATAACGGCGGACCCTGGGGTGGAGGCAGCAATAATGGCGGCCAGAACGGCGGCGGTGATGACCGCGGCGGTGGGGGTGGCAAACGCCCCGGCCAGGACGGACCGCAAATCCCCGAACTCGAAGACATTGTGAAAAAAGGCCAGGAACAACTGCGCGTCCTTATGGGCGGTCGTGGTGGTCGTGGCACTGGCGGGCAGGGTGATGGACCATCAGGTCCGGCGTTCACCAAAGGCACGGTTGGCCTTGGTCTGTTGGTGGCCGCAGGGCTATGGGCCATGGCGTCGTTTTATACGGTCAAGCCTGAGGAACAATCGGTTGAACTGCTGTTTGGCAAATATTCATCCACGGGCAACCCGGGGCTAAATTTTGCACCTTGGCCTGTGGTGACCAAAGAAATCCGCCCTGTAACCCGCGAGCAAATCGTCAATATCGGTGTGGGTGTCGGGGGTGATGCTGGTCTGATGCTGACCGGTGATGAAAATATCGTCGACATTGATTTTCAGGTGGTCTGGAACATTAACGATCTGCAAAAATTCCTATTCGAGCTGAAAAACCCCGAAGAAACCATCGCAGCGGTGTCTGAATCAGCCATGCGCGAGATTATCTCGCAATCCAATCTGGCCCCGATCCTGAACCGTGACCGCCGCGCGATTTCAGATCATTTGAAAGACCTGATCCAGCAAACACTCGATAGCTATAAAACTGGGGTGACCATTGTTCGGGTTAACTTTGACAAGGCCGATCCGCCCAAAGAAGTGATCGACGCCTTTCACAAGGTGCAGGAAGCGGAACAAATCCGCGACCGTCTGGTGAAAGAGGCCGACACCCACGCCAACCGCGTTTTGGCGGGGGCCCGTGGTGAAGCGGCCCAAGTGCTGGAAAAAGCCGAAGCGTATCGCGCCCGTGTGGTCAATGAAGCCGAAGGTGAAGCCAGCCGGTTCTTGGCCGTGTTGGAAGAATACCAGAAAGCACCGGAAGTGACGCGCAAGCGGCTGTATCTGGAAACCATGGAAGAAGTGCTGGGCGGAATGAACAAAGTCATTCTGGATCAGGACACCAGCGGGGGCGCACAGGGTGTTGTGCCATATCTGCCGCTGAACCAGTTGCAAAGCAGCGGAGGGAACAACTAATGCGGAAAACTACATTACTCCTTCCGATTCTATTCATCGCAGTAATAACGCTGATGTCGTCGGTTTTCATCGTGGACGAGCGCGAAAAAGTGCTGGTGCTGCAATTTGGTAAGGTGGTTTCGATCAAGAACGAGCAGGGTATCGCCTTCAAAATTCCGTTGATTCAGGATGTGGTGCGCTATGACGACCGTATTCTGAGCCGCGATGTTGATCCGCTAGAGGTGACACCGCTGGATGATCGCCGTCTGGTGGTCGATGCCTTTGCCCGTTACCGCATTGTGGACGTTGAAAAGTTCCGCCAAGCGGTGGGTGTTGGGGGCGAACGTGCCGCTGAAACCCGTATCGATTCAATCCTCAAGGCGCAAATCCGCGAGGTTCTGGGGTCGGTTTCGTCAAACGATATCCTATCGACGGATCGGGCGGCCTTGATGCTGAAAATTCGCAACGGCGCAATTGCCGATGCGCGGTCGCTGGGTCTTGTGGTGATTGACGTGCGTCTGAAGCGTACCGATTTGCCGCGTGCCAACCTTTCGGCCACATTCGACAGAATGCGCGCCGAACGCGACCGTGAAGCAGCGGACGAGATTGCCCGTGGTAAGGAAGCCGCGTTGCGCGTAACGGCGCTGGCCGACCGGACTGTGGTTGAACTGGTGTCAGCTGCGAACCGTGAATCCGAGATCGCCCGTGGTGAAGCGGATGCGAAACGCAACGCAATATTCGCGGAAGCGTTTGGCAAGGACATTGAATTCTTTGAATTCTACCGTTCTCTGGCGGCCTATCGGTCCTCACTGAAAGGCAACAATTCAACGATGGTTCTGTCACCGGATAGTGAATTCTTTAACTATCTGAAATCGGCGAAGCCATAATGGGGTCAACCATTCTGTCGGCCTTCGGGCTGGTATTGGTAATAGAGGGGCTGGTGTACGCACTGGCCCCTTCGCTTGTTGAACAACTATTGGAAACCCTGAAAGCGATGCCGCTTGAAATGCGCCGCCGTTTTGGCCTTGGGGCCGTTACATTGGGCGTCGGTTTGGTCTGGCTGGCGCAGATAATAGGCTGAAATCTGCTTCACAACCGCTTGAAGTTGCGACCAGGGGTTTGAGTTCTGAAAATATGTGCCTATCTATAGGACTATCAGGTCGCGCCGAATACAAGGTTGGGCGCGCTGTTTCAGACTGAAAGAGGAGTACTTTCAAAGTGAAAACCAAGGCTATTTCGATCCCCGTCGCCCAAAATTCAAACAATCACGCCCCGATGCAAGCCATGTGGATGCTGATGCTGGCTGCAATGTTGCTGGTATTACAAGCGGTCACAGGACATGCCCGTGGCGGGCCTGAAAGCTTTGCCGATCTGGCAGAAGAGATCAGCCCGTCGGTCGTGAACATCACCACGACAACCACAATCGCGGCCCCGACAGGCCAGATGCCTGGGCCCATCGTGCCCGAAGGATCACCGTTCGAGGATTTCTTTAAGGATTTCATGGACCGTGGTGGCAATGGCCAACAGCCACGGCGAAGTCAAGCACTGGGATCGGGTTTTGTGATTTCCGAGGATGGATATATCGTCACCAACAACCATGTGATTGCAGAAGCTGACGAGATCGAGATCGAGTTTTTCGACGGTAAAATGCTACCTGCCAAGGTGATTGGCCGTGACCCCAAGGTTGATATTGCGCTGCTGAAGGTCGAAAGCGACGAGCCGCTGCCATTTGTTGCCTTCGGCGATAGTGACATCATGCGCGTCGGTGACTGGGTGATGGCGATGGGCAATCCGTTAGGGCAGGGATTTTCTGTTTCTGCCGGTATCGTTTCGGCGCGCAACCGTGCGCTGTCAGGCACCTATGACGACTACTTGCAAACCGACGCCGCGATCAACCGAGGCAATTCGGGTGGGCCGTTGTTTAATATGGATGGTCAGGTGATCGGTGTGAACACCGCAATTCTGTCCCCGAATGGCGGTTCCATCGGCATCGGGTTTTCGATGGCGTCAAATGTGGTGACCCGTGTGGTGAGCCAGTTGAAAGAATTTGGCGAAACGCGGCGCGGTTGGCTGGGTGTGCGCATTCAGGATGTGACCGATGATGTGGCCGAAGCGATGGGGCTGGACACAGCTGCCGGCGCATTGGTAACGGACGTTCCCGAAGGTCCAGCCGCCGAGGCGGGTATCAAATCGGGCGATGTGATCACTGTGTTTGACGGAACCACAGTTGTGGACACCCGTGGATTGGTCAGGACGGTGGGCAACACCGAAGTTGGCAAAGAGGTGCGTGTTGTGGTGCTGCGTGATGGTAAAACCCAGACGCTGAAGATCACATTAGGTCGCCGTGAAACTGCCGAGGGCACTATTCCGGCTGTTGTTGGAACACCCGCGGCACCGATTGAAAAAGGTATCCTTGGATTGACCGTCGTGGAAATGTCGCCCGAACTGCGTAAGCAACTGGGGCTGGCAGACGGGGCCGAAGGGCTGGTGGTTAAAGAGGTCGACGAGACAACCGAAGCTTATGAAAAAGGGCTGCGGGCTGGCGACGTGTTGACCGAAGCGGGTCAGCAAAAGATCACAAGCGTTGCTGATCTGGAAGCACGGATCAAGGACGCGCATGAGGCGGGCCGCAAATCGCTGCTGCTGCTGGTGCGTCGTGCGGGCGAGCCACGGTTTGTGGCGCTGTCGCTGGAATGATTTTCACATGTAATAACAAGAATGGGGCATCCGGTTGGGTGCCCTTTTTGTTTTGTGCCGGTGCGGGTTTAATTCACGGTTACCATAGATCGGGGTCCATCCATGGTTTTGGCAGCGATAGCCGCCCTGCCAACAACGGCGCGCGTGCTGCAAGCGGCATGGATTGCCATGCATCGCCGTATTCCACTGGCAGGGGATAGGGCGTCAACACATGTCGTTCGGGCGCAAACCCGAACCGCTGGTAATATGCCGGAGCACCGAGAACAAAGACTTGGCTGATCCCGTCCCCCTCCAACCGATCCAGCCCGTTGCGGACAAGTGTGTTGCCCAGACCCTGTCGCTGGTGCGATGGTCTGACACCAAGAGGCCCTAGGAGTGCTCCGGTTTGTTTCTGGTCTTTGGTTGTGCCGATGGTGAACAGGATGTGTGCAACCAACGTATCCCCGTCAAAGGTGGCCAGCGACAAAATCTGCGGCCCTAGCTTGAGAAGGGCTGATACAACAGCTCTCAGATACTCATCAGGAAAGGCCTGCGGATAGAGCGCGAGTATCTGCGCTGTATTTGCGGGTGTGGTTTGGCGGATCACCAATTTATTGGTCATGTTTGACCTTCTATAAGCATAGGCTGCTAGTTGTCGTTGGGCCGTGCATAGGCCACCAGCCCCAATTGGCGGGCAGCCGCAAGCGACAGGATGTTACTGTCCAACCCATGCTGTTTTTGATACCAGCGCACTGCTTTGGTGGTTTTCCGGTCCATCACGCCGGTTACTGCGCCGCGATATAGCCCGCGCGATTTTAGCGCCCGTTGCAGGGTTGCAATGAAATCCCTGTCCATATCGGCCACGCAAGGCACCTCGAACCAGTATTCGGCGCGAGGTTTGATGATCTTTTGGTGGGTCAGGGTTTTGTAAACTGCGGGGCTTTGCACGGTTCGATAGGTCGGTGCGCCATCGGGGGATGGGCCGATCACGGGTCCGGCGGCACGCACCAGCACCTGTTCGGTCACGGTTTCGACAAGGGCGGGGGTTATGTCTTTGCCCCAGCATTTGCCGCTGCGGTTGTCTTCGGGCGCTTTGGTCGAAACCTGGATCATGTCGGCTTCGTTAACAGGTGGCAGAACAGGGGGGGGACCCTGCTGACAGGCCCCCAGAAACAGGGTTGTAGCCCCTAGCATCCAATGGATACGCATTATCACTGCTCGCCGCCTTTTTGGCTGGATCATTAGTGTGGTCATACGCGGTTGTGCCTGTTGGTGAAAGCAGTATGGCAATCGTGCGAAATATTCATACCAATCTGTAACATTGAAGGCCCAGTCAGTTTGTTTCTGGGCGGGTTTGTGGCAACCACTGGTAAATCCTGCTGGCAAGGCGTATCTGCCTTGGCTAAAGGTTGCAGACGGCTTTGGTTTAAGGAAAGCAAAATGGCGAAAATTACATATGTTGAGCACAACGGTACCAAGCATGTTGTTGATGTTGCTCTGGGGCTGACCGTGATGGAGGGCGC
>NZ_JBSMEZ010000086.1:0-17886 GCF_056498605.1 Profundibacter sp. | reverse complement strand
ATTGTAGCGACGATCCAGCGCTTTTGGAATCCTTCACCGCATATTTGTTGATGTAATCATCGGTCGCCTGATCGCGGTGCGATTTCGACGCCACAACCATTAGTGCCGTATTGTCGGGCTTGGATACAGACATCGGGGTGGTTGGCCCAACAGCATCTTTAGCAAACTCTCCGGTTTCCTCAACAGATTGACCACTCGCATCGGTATAAAACAACCGTCCACGTGCAGGTGCGTAGACCACCCCGCGAATAGGCACACCGTTTTCCACATAAGCAATGTTTACGGTGAAATCGCCGCGCCGTTTGATGAATTCCTTGGTGCCATCCAGCGGATCAACGATGATGAACTTATCCGCCTTGGCGCTGTGCGACTCCGCCTGCTCCTCGGTTACCAGCACAACATCGGGAAAAGCGGCCCGCAAGCCCGCCGATATAATCGCATCCGCGGCCTCGTCGGCCACTGTAACGGGGCTGTCGTCTGATTTGGTCTTAACCTCAAAATCATCACGCCCGTAAATTTCCATAATCTTGTCGCCCGCCTCTAGTGAAAGACGGCGAAAAACGGCACTCATCTGATCATAATCCAAGCATACTCTCCTCGTTTCGCACCTTTTGGCACTGTTATTGTAATGTTCGCGTTACCCTTTTATGGTCTGGCGGTAAAGGAACGGCAAGAATTCCTTGCGAAAAAGGCACAACAACAGTCACAGACGGATAATTGCGGCATGTTCGAGCAACAAACCAAATCAGGTGGACTTAAATCAGGCAGCAGGCTGCTTGAGCTGATCTACCACGCGACTGTGCGCAGTGTTCGTCAAAGCCACGGTAATGCGCTGGTCGGGTTGATGATGAACATCATGCAAACCGTGATCTTTGTGATGGCGTTTTATGTGATGTTCTCGATCCTCGGGCTGCGCGGTAGTGCTGTGCGCGGTGACTTCTTGTTGTATATCATGTCCGGCATCTTTTTGTTTCTGACCCACACCAAGGCGTTGAGTGCGGTTGTCGGCTCCGAAGGGCCTGCTTCGCCAATGATGAAACACGCACCGATGAACACCTTAATCGCAATATGCGCCTCGGCCATCGGAGCGCTGTATATTCAGGTTCTGTCGCTGATCGTGGTACTTTTCGTCTATCACGTTGCTTTTGTGCCTGTTGTTATTTACCAACCTATTGCAGCATTCGGCATGTTGCTGGTTGCATGGTTTTCCGGTGTCGCCATCGGCATGGTCTTTTTGGCGCTTAAACCGTGGTTGCCCGGGTTTGTCGGCATCGGTTCAACCATCTATGCCCGCGCCAATATGATCGCTTCGGGCAAAATGTTCCTTGCCAATACCCTGCCTGCCAATCGCCGTTCGCTGTTTGACTGGAACCCGCTGTTTCACGCCATTGATCAGGCCCGTGGTTTTACATTTTTGAATTATAATCCACATTACAGCTCCTACACCTACCCTTTGATATTGTCGGTTGTTTTGCTAATGATCGGATTAATGGGCGAATTTTATACCCGCAAACATGCCTCTATCAGTTGGTCGGCAAGAAGGTAGTAAACATGCTTAAATTTCTGGCTATCCTCGTAATTTCGATTTTCCCTGCTTCAGCATCCCTTGCCGAATGGGATTTGTTCCCCGCGTTTTATGATGTTACCGGTGTGACATCAGATGATGTGTTGAATGTGCGAGCGGGTACGGGAGCCTCTCATCCGATAATCGAAACGCTGGCTTACAATGATCGCTATGTCGAGATTGTCAGGCTTAGTGCTGATGAAAAATGGGGGCTAATTGGCTATCCTGGCGGTAGCGGCTGGGCCTCGATGCGTTATCTTGAACGACAATCTGGCCAAAACGGGCCTGAACTGCCTCGCCCGCTTAGTTGCGGCGGGAATGAGCCCTTTTGGGGCTTGCAATTCAGTTTGCGCGGCAACGATTTTAGCGAACCAGGCCAGCCGTCCCATATCCTGCCCTCGGTTTGGGAAGGTATCCCTGACGGCATGTTACCCGTTACCTACGGTATCAGAATGGCGCAGGGCGGGGACAAGATAGATGCTGTCATCAACCGTAGCCAATGTTCCGACGGGATGAGCGAAAACGAGTATGGCTTTGAGATCAACGCCCTGCTGACGGGGTCATTCGGCAACCGGATGTTGACAGGATGTTGTTCGCTAGGGCGCCCGTAAGACGGAGCCAAGTAGCGCTAGATACCCCAGCCCGATCGCCAAAATTAGCGGTGCATAATATCGCATGTCCAGCGTGCGAAACGGCTCGACTGTGTCGGCAAGAGGACTGAACGGCAGATAGGTCGCTACACCGCGCAGCAGAAATATTGCGGCGAGGACTGCCAGACTTGCTGTGCGCATCCACATCGGTAGTGGCAAGGCGAGAATGCCGCCGCCCCATAGCGCAAACACTCCTGCAGCGGCCATTCCTCCAGCAACAACCAGTGTCAACAACAGCCCCGGCATGAACGCAGCCCCCTTTGTGCCCACAACCATATTGCTTAATCCTTGTCCGTCCTGCGCCGGCCATGTCATGCCAAGCCCCCACAGGATGTGAATGATGGCTGTGGCCCCTAGAACCACAAAGATCAGTATTGATACCAGTGTCATTTCTGTCGCCTTTTCCACTCCATACGCTATCGTATGTATATGCGCACCATTGCACGAGTCAATACGCCATCGTATGGTCGAGATATGAAACCACGCCTCACCCCTGATGACTGGATCAAAGCCAGCTTTACCGCCCTTACAGCAGGTGGCCCCCAAGCCATCCGCGCCGAACCTATCGCGCGAGCGCTAAAGGTTAGTAAAGGGTCATTCTATTGGCACTTTGCCGATGTTCCCGCCCTAAAGCAGGCCATGCTGGACCACTGGGGCAAGATCGCCACTCAGGACATCATTGACTTGGTAGAAGCCAAAGCATCGACAGCCAAAGATCGCCTGCACCTATTGGTTCGAATCTCGACCGCATCCACCCATGATGAATACGGCGGCGCCTTGGCCGAAGCGGCAATCCGCGACTGGGCACGCTATGATGAAAATGCAGCCAAGGCCCTGAAAACCGTCGACCAGCAGCGCATTGCTTTTGTCGAAACCCAGTTCCGTGCCCACGGCACCCCCAAAGCGCAATGCCGCCAAAACGCTAATATCCTCTATGCTGCCCTGATAGGTCTGGCGCATCTTTCGCATCACGGTTTCGCCACCCCGTCCGATGATTTGCCCGCTTTGCTGAACCGCTTGCTCGACGCATAACCGCGCTTAGGTCACCACCCGCAACGTCACATTCACTCGTCCGCCATTAGGCAACAAACCGCTGGACCTGAACCTGATCTTATCGATCCCGTGATAGGCCCTGCGCACCGCACCGCCCATCACCACCACATCACCCGACGACAGCCAAATCGTATCCGTTGCCCCACCCCGCGAATTATTACCAATCCGAAACAGACCGTCGTCCCCTAGCGAAATCGAAACAACAGGCCATAGCATATCTGCCTCGTCCGTATCGCGGTGCATACCCATCTTAGCACCTTCACCGTAGAAATTAATCAAACAACTTTCGGGCGCACGATCCACCCCCGACACGGTCTGCCATACTTCAAGCACCCGTGGCGGGATCGCGGGCCAAGCCGCACCCGACGGATGCCGATCCACATACCGATACCCGCTTGTGTCCGAAAACCAGCCGTATTCCCCTGCCGAGGTCATCCGCACCGACATCTGCTTACCATAAGGTGTTTCTGGCGAAAACGGTGGGGCCAATTGTATAACCTCGCGCAAAACATCAATCAGTGCCGTCTGTTGTCCTGCGCCCAGAAACCCTTTGTATATTTCAAACCCGCGCACGATCAGTGTTGGTTCAACCTGCCCCATTTATGCTCCTATCGCCGCATGAACAACGCGCCTTGTACATTAATTTTGCAGCAAAATTATGAATAACCACATGATATAACCCTTCTACTATTCCGGAATAGTAGTTCTATTTTCCAAGCATAATACTGGCGCAACATTACCTACCGAATTGATGCATCAGCCTCTTATAACTGGATAGAAATCTCCAACAAATTCCCGTCCGGATCGCGTAAATAGAGCGACATAATCGCGCCCTGTGCACCCGTCCGTTTCACCGGCCCCTCGATCACCTCAACCCCATAATCTGCCAGATGCACCGCCCACTCTTCCAATGCTATATCACTTAGAAAACAAAGGTCGGCGGACCCAGCCGTCGCCACCTTTGCCTTGGGTTCAAACGCGCGCCCGACCTGATGTAGGTTGATCTTCTGCGTACCGAACTTCAACGCCCAGCGCTCCTCCTCATCCGCAGGCATGAACCGCTCGGCTGTCATTCCCAGTACATTCTGATAAAATTCCAGCGTTGTCGCTAAATCCGCCACCGTCAAAACCAGATGGTCCAACCCGCTTAACCTCATCCCTGTTTTCCCTTCTTGCATCACGCCGCTACGTTACCACCATGCACGATTTTATAGGTAGATCACAAACCACTTCTTGCGCATTGGATCCAGCCCGTGCTGCGGCCCTGCACGCCACCCTTGCTCTGCCAACTCCGCCATCAAAGGCAGGTGATCCCCTGCCCTCATTTTGGCATCAAATCTATTTCTGGGACACCCAACCGCCAGAAAACCTCGGACGGGATGGTCATGCAAAAACCGGCGGTTTCATCCCCGATCTTGGCTTGCCCCGCCGCATGTGGGCCGGTGGAAAGTTATGCTTTCATGCCCCTCTTTTCGTGGATCAACCCGCCACAAAAATCACCACGATTGATGCGATCACGCAAAAGACCGGCCGCACTGGCCCGCTCGCATTCGTCACCCTGCGCCACGACATCCGCCAATCCGGCACCCTGTGTTTTACCGAGCGCCAAGACCTTGTTTACCGCCAGAACCCTGACCCTGCGGCGCCCAAATCTACACCGCCAACCGCGCGAACCGACGAAGCTCATAAGGAATCCCACAACTTCTCCTCGACTGAACTGTTTCGCTATTCCGCCCTCACCATGAACGGCCATCGCATCCATTATGATGAAACCTATGCCCGTGATGTTGAGGGTTACGGCGGCCTCGTCACTCATGGCCCGCTTTTGGCGCAATATCTGATACTGATGGCAGAACACCAGCTTGGGCCGCTCACATCGTTCCAGTTCCGCGCCACTGCTCCGCTAACGCACACAGAAAAAGCAACCTTCTGCATCAATGGAAACACCCTGTGGGTTCGGGCACCAGATGGGAGGCAATGCATGCAGGCAACCGCGAACTAGACCTGCATATTAGCCTCGACTGTAAACGCGTCGGGTATGCCGCCTGCATCCCCGCCCAGCACCAGACTGGCCATCACCTCACCCACCTTCGGGGCCATACCAAACCCGATTTTGAACCCGCCATTGGCAATGTAATGCCCATCGCGCCCCGGATACGCCCCCAGCATCGGTGCCAGCTTGCGCCCTCGCGGTCGAACGCCAGCCCAACGCTCCAATTCTTCGGCCCCTGCCAGAAACGGAAAAGCCGTGACTGCCTTCTCCAGAAACGCATCCAGCAACCCGTCCACCGCCACCGGATCATCCCAATACCGCTCGCTGGTTGATCCAACCGCAACCGTGCCATCCGAATGCGGCACCGCATAAATCCCGTCAGAAAACAACTGCGGCACATCACCGGCATCATAGCGCAACAAGGCAGACTGCCCTTTCACCCCGTTGCCAAACTCGGTGTCAAACTCCTCTGACAACGCTAACAATCCGCGATACCCTGTTGCCCAAACAACCTTGCCCTCAGCCACGCCTTCGCCAATCAAAATCTCGCCGCCCAGCGCCACCACAGCCCCCGCCAAACTCGCTGCGGCACCACGCGGCTGCATTCGTGCGCTCAATGTGTCATGCACCAGATACCCCGTCGGGCTTTCCGGTGCCCACGCGCCATATTCCGCACGTTTCACAACCCGCCACTCGGCCATCCCATGCCACATCTCGCGTGCGTAATCGACCCGTTCATAGGACAGCGCCAATACCCGCTCGGACGCAATCGGGTGCAATCTCCCGATCCGCCCATACCCTGACGACACGCCTGATAACCGGTCGACCTCGCACCAATGCGCCTCGGCCATTGCCAGACTCCGGTACTGAAACTCTTTCTTGGCATCCCACCGCTCGGGCGTATGCGGGGCAAGTGCACCGACCAATCCACCGCTTGATCCAGCCCCGATACGGTCCACTTCAATCACCCGCACCTTGGCGCCGCGCGCAGCACAAGCATAGGCCACCGATAGCCCGAATATCCCTGCCCCCATCACCGTCACATCAACCATTGCCAAACCGCCTTACCTCTTTCATTGTCCCGCTGGTTATGACCCATTCAAGCGACCATATCCAGACAGCAGAATTAACATGGCGCGATGGTACCTTGCCCGTCAGCACCCGCTTTGATGATCCCTATTTTTCGCTTGAAAACGGGCTTGCCGAAACCCGCCATGTTTTTCTTGCCGGCAATGATCTGCCCGCCCGCTTCGCGCCTGTTTTTCACATCGCCGAACTCGGCTTTGGCACGGGCCTGAACATGTTTGCCACTTTGCTGGAATGGCGCGCATCGGGCCAAACTACCCCGCTGCACTTCACCAGTTTCGAGGCATTCCCTATGTCCGCCCCCGACATGGACAAAGCCCTGCGTGCCTTCCCCGAAGCCCACGCCATCGCCGCCCCGTTCCTGACCGAATGGGCCAACGGGAACCACTATATCGAAACGGATGATCTGATCGCCAACATCATCATCGGCGATGCCCGCATAACGCTGCCCGCATGGGCAGGCACAGCAAACGCATGGTTCCTCGACGGATTTTCCCCCGCCAAAAACCCCGAACTCTGGGGTGATGCCCTGCTTGCCGATGTCGCGAAACATACCGCACCAGCCGGAACGCTCGCCACCTATACCGCCGCCGGATTTGTGCGCCGCAGCCTTGCATCCGCAGGCTTTACCGTCACCCGCACCACAGGCTTCGGACGTAAACGCCACATGATCACGGCGGTGCTGACATGAGCCAGCAAAACAACCGCCTAGGTATCTGGCTGATGGTCGCCACCACTTTTGTATTCTCGGTCCAAGACGGCATCTCTCGCCACCTCGCGGGTGAATATAACGTCTATATGGTCCTGATGATCCGCTACTGGTTCTTTGCCGCCTTCGTCCTGACCATCGCTGCCCGCGCCCCCGGCGGCATCCGCCAAACGGCCCGCACAACACAACCATTCCTGCAATCCTTCCGCGCGCTGCTTTTGGTCGCCGAAATCGCCGTCACAGTTCAGGCCTTCGTGCTTCTCGGCCTTGTCGAAACCCACGCCATCTTCATCAGCTACCCCTTGCTGATCGCGGCTCTCTCCGGCCCGATCCTGGGCGAAACCGTCGGCTGGCGCCGCTGGGCTGCTGTCGGCATCGGATTTATCGGCGTGCTGATTATCTTGCAACCTGGCGTCACCGTGTTCCAACCCGCCGCCATCATCCCGCTGGTCGCCGCTCTGATGTTCGCACTTTATGGGCTGCTAACCCGCTACGCCGCAAGACGCGATACCGCCGCCACCAGTTTCTTCTGGACCGGCACAGTGGGTGCGCTTGGCATCACGGCTGTGGGGTTATGGTACTGGGAACCAATGATCGCATCTGACTGGGTATGGATGGCGGCACTTTGCGTTACAGGCGTGCTTGGCCACTGGCTGCTGATCAAATGCTACGAGGTGGCCGAGGCCAGCGCGGTTCAGCCCTTTGCCTACCTGCAACTGGTCTTTGCCTCTACTATCGGCATCCTGATCTTCAACGAAACCCTGCGCCTGAACGTGGCTATCGGTGGTGCGGTCGTGGTCATGGCAGGCCTGTTCACCTTATGGCGCGCCCGCACCAAAACACACTAACCCGCCCCCTTCTTCTTGCCTAAAATACCTGCCGCGCGCAGCGCATTAAACCTTTTCACTTCTTCTTGCGCCACGTTGCCAGCCACGCACCAATCCGCCCGAAAAACCCGCTAGCACGTTCTTTGGCCGCATCGGCATGGTCATCAACCTTGTCCCAAACCTCGCCTGCATCCTCTAGCAACGGATCAACCGAACGTTCCCTAAACTGCCGCCACATCGCGCGAATAAAGAAATAGGCAACAATCAGGAATATGAAAAAGAAGATGTTGAACCACGGAATAATCCGCACATCCGGCCCCGCAATGCTGCGGATTCCAACGGCATTCGGATAGATCGAGAAGAATTTGTTGCGCCAGCCGTAATGGGTGATCACCACCCATTGCTCGCCACCAGTTACCGAAACTGCTGCCGCCGCCTCAGCTTGTAAATCCGAGCTGTCAAACTTGAAATACGGCGGCCAGATCCAGCCGGTATCCTCGTTACGATACACCATCACGCCACGCGAATCGCGCGGGATAAAACCCAATAGGAATGTTTTCTGCCGCTCGGTATATATAAACCGAATATCGCGTGTCGAATACTCGGCGGCACCACTGTCCGCTTGCGCATAGAACATCCGGTTAAACGTGGTAAAATCTTGCCGGATCACTTCAGTTGATGTCACCCGTGCAATATCATGCTGCGGCAGGACATAGTGCAACAGCCCGAAAACAAACAGCAGAGGCAGAGCCTTCAATATGATTTTTACTTTGCGCATTTCAAACCTCACTGGGTGTTCGTTAAATAAAGTATAACCGCCACAAAAATCGGCGGAATAACATAGACCAACACAATCAGCTTCTTGCGAAAGCCGCCCTCATATTCGACCATACCTTCGTCTATATAGACATCCCGCGCCGCCGCATCACCCCCCTCGGGCGCATTTGCATCCCATTCTTTTTCCAGCTTTTCGCGCCGGATAGACCGCGAAAAGATCGAGATCGCGAAATAAACCACGCTCAAGCCAATAAACCCCAGCACTATTAACCGGATTAACCCCATTTTAATTCCTCCTCACCGCGCCCCACGGGCCAACCAATTCGATCAAATCCTCAGGCTCGGGCATTGCCACGGGTTCCTCCATCGGCTCACCCTCGCCATACAGCGCCTTGCGTGCGCCCGCCTTGTCCACCTGATATTCCCGCTCCAGAAACTGGGCAACGAATGTCTTTTTGGCATCCGGCCACGCCGAATAGGAATGGTAAAACCGCTCTTTGTGGCAAATGAACAGCTGGCGAATATCCATTGGTGTTAACGCCGCCAACAGCATATTCACCAAATCCCTGTCCGCGTGCGGTTTGGAGCGCAACGTATAGAAATATGCCGGATGATCCGATGATATCCGTGGCCAGTTCCCGCCGGATTGCGCCCAGCGCAACAACGCCGCCAACCCGTGAAATTCCTCGGGCAAATCGCTTGCATACTTCCGCGTCAGCGCCCGGATATCGCGCCGCGTCGCGTCGCTTAAATCCTCATCCTTTGCCGCCGCCACATCAACCGTAATGAAATCCATTTTCTGCTGCAAAATTGCCGCCGCATCCACGCCCCGCGCTTTCACAATCGGCTCCACCAGATCGTTCAGCTCCAGAAATATCGCAATCTCGTTCCGGTCGTTAAAATCAAACGTATAGTCAATCGGCAGCTTGCCCAGATCCGCCTTGCCGCCCGCACAAATCGCCGCCGGATGCTCGAACGTGCGAAACACATAGATGCCGCCAAAATGCTTGGTCCAGAAATTATCCTGACTAAACGTCATCTTTTTCAACTGCAAAGGTGCGCGCGTTACATCACCGGTTTTCTTGGCCAGCCCGATCATTACGGCGATCAGCACATCGTCCCACCACGCATCATCCTCGCGTTTGAACCGCTCGATCTTATCCGCCAGCGCCTCCGCCGATTTCACATGCGCCTCGGTGGTGTCCGCCTCAATCGTCACTTGGCGAATATCAAACAGCCGCACCGCCTCCTCGACCGAATAGACCGTGTTCAACAACTCCCCCGCCACCGCATCCTTGGCGGTCAATGCAAACAGTTGCGCCTCATTCTCCTCGATAAATTGTCGCAATATCCCGCGCGAGGTCGAGAACTGCGCATTCAACAAAGGTGCTGTTTTCTGCTCGGTGGTCAGCAGAATAAACTGCCGGTTACAGCCCCCCTCGTTCAGATACAAATGATCCTTCAGACTATCGCCCACCTCTGGCGAATACCCCGAAATATCGACATGAAAAGACTTCAGGCGCGTCTTCTTCCCCGTCAACTGCTTCAACGCACGGTTATACCGCTCGACCAGAGCGGGCGAGGAAATACGGATCAGGTTCCCGAACATCAGACCGCGTTCAATTAGGCGTTTCATTGTTCCCACCTCAAAGATGCACAATTTTCACTACGCAGTTTTGACTTCGCAGTGAGGATTTGGGTTTCTTTCTTCTCGTCAAAAGAACCTTCAATATCTTTCGGGAAAAGTTCATCGTATGTATCATCAGATATTCTCGACCATAGGGAACCCAGCATGAAATCTACAGATGGGCCACCGCTGAGGTTCCAAAGTATACCAATGGGAACTTCTTTAACGTCTTCCTTCAATATTTTCCCATCAGACATTCCTTTTACAAGTACTTTTAATAAATCGTATCCGCGCTGAAATAATTGTTCTGTGAGATCCTGTTCATCTTCAACAAGCATCGCCATTGCAGCACATTTCCAATGCGCATAGCCACGCATTCCAAGATCATTGAAGTCGGGCTCCGCTCTTAACGGGCTACTTGAGAAAGTCGCAGACATTAGCACCACCGAGAAAAACCAGCTTACTAGCTTCATTTGAATACCGTTCTTATTCATACTCATATCTCTGGCCTCCACTTACTCGGCTGCATCGCCAACACCACCAACACAATCGGCCCCCAGACCATCGCCGATAGTAACCCCAACCGGATCAGTTCGGCTGACGAGGACATATAGTATTCCCCGTTCGCCGTGATCGCCACTATATCATTCGGCGGGCGGAACATGGTGAAATATGTGATGCTGATCACCAGTAAAACCAGAAACGAGATCAACAGATTCCAGAACAGCCCATACCAACTCTGCGGAAAGCTCCGCGCCATAGACAGCGGCAGCAACGCCGCCAACATCGCAATCCCCGCCACCGGCAGGATCATTTCGGCCCAGTTGGAGAGGACGGCGGTTGGGGTCATTGGTTCGCTTTCCCCTCCAAATACCGCCGCTTCGCCTCTTCCATCCGCTCCATATCCCGCACTGCATTCGCAATCGCGATCTCGTCCGATTTATCGGCATAGCGGAACTCGGAATCCGCATAGCGGTTGATCTCCTGTATCACCATTTCAACGCTAATCGGCTGGGTCATATCGGTGATCATCCCCAGCTTTTCGTCATAGGGTTTGAACAGAAACAGATCAGGCTCCTCCATCCATTCATCCGGCAGCTCAAAATCCATCGCCCGCACTTTCACAGCATCCGTGATGTTCTTAATCGCCCGCCCCGTGAACCGCGCATCGGCCTCCTGAATCCCCTTCAGATACGCCCCCAGTTTGGCAATCGTATCCAGCGCGCCGATGTCTTTTGACACCTTCTCAAACACCTTCAACAACCCGTCCTCATGCGGTTTTGAGTGCCCCTCGAACGACGCAGCCACCGCTTTCTTGATCTCCTGCGCCGCGAACAACTCATGATCCCCCGTCGGGATCGAGTGGGTCTTACCCATCAGCAAATGCAGAATATCAATGTAATCCTCGCGGGTCTGCGGCCCATCCACCAAAAACCGCGCCCCCGCCCGTTGGCGCAACGCATCATCGACATTCTCGGGATAATTCGAGAACATCCCGAAGGTGCAATTGCCCCGAACCACCGTATTGGCCCCCGCAAAACTTTCCATCAAAACAGCCGTGATCTCCAACTGCCCAGCGCTTGATTGCCGATCCCCACGCTTGCCCGCCAACTGGTCAATATCATCAATCGTGCCAAAGCCAATCACATTGGGATCAAGCACATTGTCGATAAACGCCTTGGCATTCTGGCCGGATTTACCCTGATAACTGTCAATGCTATCGGTGCTCAAATTCTGGAACCGGAACGGGTAATCCGCCACCTCGCAATAGCCCGAAATCAACCCCGCCATCATCTGGATCAGCGTGGTTTTCCCCGTCCCCGGCGCGCCATCTCCCATAAAGGTAAAGATGAACCCGCCCATTTCCGCGAACGGATTCAGCTTGCGTTCAAAATCATAGGCCATCAGCATTTTCGACAGCTTCACCGCCTGATATTTGGCGATGTGGTTGCCCACCACCTCGTTTGGCTTCTTGAACGTCATGGTCAGCTTGCTGCCCTTACCCGCCCGCGCCGGTGTGAAACCGGCAATGGTCAGACCGTCGGCTTCAATCTTGTAAGCCGCTCCCGTAAACGCCGCCAACCGTGGCGCGTTCTGCGCCCGCAACGCAACCTTCTCCATCACCTGCTCGGCAAAGGCCAAAACGCAAGCAATCAGCTTGGGCTCCTCATCAGCGAACGTCGCCAAATCTTGATCCAGCTCCCACAACGCCCCGTGCAACGCCAATTGCGCATTGTCGGTCAAAATCTCCTCAACCTCGTCAATTTCCACCGTCACTTCGGACGCATGCGGGGCCAGCAAAAACGACGTGGCATTGGCAAACGTATACAAAGTCACCAAAGCCTCGCCTGCCAACAACTCGGTAAACTCACCCTTCTTGCCACTAGCCAGCGTGCCTTCCAGATTGTCCCGCTTTAACGCCGCCAGCCCTGTGATCTCGGCAAACCCCTCGCCCACCGCCAGCGCAATCGCCAGCGCGCGGCGCAGGTTGTGCATCACGTTGGCTTGCAGGGGCGACACTAACGGATCATCCCCGTCACTCGCCTCGATCCGCTCTAACAGACGAACCCCCTCGGGCCGCGCAGTTGATCGTGTCACCAGCCCCGGCGTGGTGCTGCGAAACCGCCGCCGCGTGCCAATGCCCGCCGACTTTTCCTTGGCCTCGGAAACCTTGGGTTTGGCTATCCGCGGGGTATGATCCAACCCCTCCAGCATCCCTGCCGCCGCATCATAATGCTTACGTATATCCGCCTCTGGCAGTTCCATTTGATCGGATGGCATGCTCATAATTCAATCCTCATTTTCGTTCTATAAATATCCCCGCGCGGAGCGCATAGAATCTCTTATCTGTAACTCAAAACCCGCCCTTGCGGTGACACCACAAACTTCCTCACCGAATTAAACCCCTTGGGCTTTTTCTCTTCCAACACCTGATACGGCTTTTGCGGCAGGATAATCGCCCGCTCTGTCCGTGTCGCCCCCGTATCCGCCCCGTGGCCCGAAAACGGATCCAGCGCAAAAATCTGCCGCTCGACCGTGCCAAACCAGCCGGATTTTTCCTCAACCACCCGCTCGCTTTCCAGCTCTTCCATGGTCCACGCCAGCGCCCAATCTTCGCCCACGCCGCCATCGGCCTCTTCCAGAACTTCACGCAATGGCCCGGTCTGGCGGGTAAAGGCGGACGAATACATCGGCCCCACATGGAACCGGCGCAATCGTTTGGGGTGCAGATCGTCGAAATCTTCGTCAAACCCCTTGGCAATGGTCAGCAACTTCAACCCGCCCAATGCCTGCGCCATCAAATGCGCTTGGGCTTCGGGCCAGCGGCGCTGGTCTTTGGGCAGTGCGGTCGATCCGGTGTCCTCGACCTCCAACAGGTAAATAACCGGCAGGTTCACTTGGCTGTCATACACCGCCCAATGCACCAGATAGCGCTTGCGATCCGCCCCGTCATTGCCCTGCCATACCGCTTCGGGATCATTCTGCGGCCAGAACAATTCACCCTTTTGCAACTCTTCATAATAGAGCCGCTGTGACATCGCATATTGCAGCTTGGTCGGGATTTCCAGATCCCCGACAATCTTGCGGATCATCTCGTCCTTGATCTCGGATTTGGCGGGCATATTGCGCAAATGCCGCTCGGCCTGATGCGCATCATTGGCCATGGTCATCAGCTCTTGCGCGATGGGAAAGCCGCTCTCGACGCGGTCAAAATCCAACTCGCCCGCCATCGGACCAGCAATCCGCCCCGTCATCAGGTATTTGTTGGCCAGCGCCTGAAACGTGCGCGACAGCCCCAGAATGTAACGGCCAAGGATCGCCACATCCGCCTTACTTAGCCGCCCCTCAGATTCCATCGCCCCCGCCACCCGCGCCATATGCGTGGTGATCAAATCAAACTTGGCAAAATACCGCCGCGCCGTCAGAGCGTCGTTTAGCTGGGCGTGGTCTTGGGTGAGGTCAGTTTTTGGCATTACTCACCCTTTGATCTAAATTTCATAAATTTCCAAATACTCCGATACACACCTTGCCCAAACAACAAAGCTAGCGAACCCAAAACCACTACCCCAATCAAAATTTCAACGCGTAAACTTAGATCTGAAAACCATTGCTGGTCCGAGTGATAAGCTTGGTTTGCGCCCCACTTCCACACAAAGGCGATGCCCAAACCAAACAACAAATATCTAGAAGTGCGGGTCATCCGCCATACAGGTTCTTGTCATGCTTCTCGACAATCTTCGAGAACCGCCGTGCGAACCGCTCGTCCGCTTTGGCCTTTTGCTCCAGCACCTTGCGGGCAAACACCATGTGGTCCTCGTGCGCTTCCATCATGTCGGCCATCCGCTGATTGGTCGCCGTGCCAATCGCTGCCATCGCCGCCTGCGCTTCTTGATCCGTCTCAACACCAATTTCGTTGATCCGGTGCGCCACGTCTTGTTGCTGCGCGGTTTTCAACGATTTGGTCAGCGCGTCATACAGCACCACCCGTTGTTTGGTGTCCGTTTGCAGTTTGTTGATCAAAACCATCTGCGTCGCCGCTTGGTTCTGCAATGAATCGATCCACGTTTTGCCGGTCTCGATATAGCGCTCCAAGGTTTGCGATTTGGCCAGCTTGACCTGTTCGTCCTGCACCATCTCGTTATAACCCGAGTTCAGCTCGGCCAGCTGGGTCTCCAGCTTGGTCCGCGCCGCCGCGTCTTGTTCGACGCTGATCTTGTTCTCAAGTTCGATAATCTTCGGGTCCATCGCCAGAATATCGGCGCGCAGGGTTTCCAGCTGGCCCACAGTTAGCTCACGATCATCCAGTGTCTCGGTCAGGTTCACCGATACCTTTTCCTTTTGCACGTTCAGCTCGGCCAACTGGCCTTCCAGCAGCTTGACGATCACGTCGGATTTGGAAATCAGGTCTTGCACCTTTTCATCCACCGACGCCCCGCGAATACGTTCCTGACGCATCGAATCCGCCTTGGCCTTGGAAAAAATCCCGATGAATGTCTCCATCCCCGTCTTGTTCCGCATCTCGTCAAAATCTTTGGAAAATCCAGCCGTAACATCGTCCAGCCCCATGATCAGGTCGGCAATATTAGCGTTCATCAGCTCGGTATGGGCATGCACATCCTCGAGCGTGGCGTTCTCGACATCAATGTTGATGCCCTTGTCCAGCTTGCTCCGCGCCGCATCAATACGGCTGGTGATATCTGAAATTTTGCTTTGCGCTGCGGCGACTTGCTCTTGGGATTCTCTAATCTGGGCGTCGAAATTGGCCATTTTGGCTCCTCGATGATGAATACAATAACCGATATATGGGCCTTCTTATCTGAAATTTCAAAGCGGTAACATCCCGTTTTCGTCATTTGTTGCATTGCCGCCTAAAGGTAGGGGCGTTAGATTTATCGCATGAATATAACAACATCAGACCGACTCATCAAAGAAATTGAGACCCGCCGCGACGCGCTGATTGAACTGACCCAACAGTTGATCCGCATCCCCACCCTAAACCCGCCGGGTACAAAATACCGCGAGATTTGTACATTTCTGGCCGAACGGCTGGGCCAATCCGGTTTCAAAATCGAACTGATCCGCGCCGTAGGGGCGATTGCGGACAGCGACGAATACCCGCGCTGGAACCTGATTGCCCGCCATGAAGGGGCAAATACCGGCGAATGTGTGCATTTCAACAGCCACCATGATGTGGTCGAGGTTGGCCACGGCTGGACGCGTGATCCGTTTGGCGGCGAGCTGGACGACGGCAAAATTTATGGCCGTGGCGCGTGTGATATGAAGGGTGGGCTAGCGACCTCGATCATCGCCGCCGAGGCGTTCATCGCCATTTGCCCCGAATACCACGGCGCGATCGAA
This sequence comes from Profundibacter sp., assembly GCF_056498605.1. NCBI lineage: Bacteria > Pseudomonadati > Pseudomonadota > Alphaproteobacteria > Rhodobacterales > Paracoccaceae > Profundibacter > Profundibacter sp. The sequence goes on along the minus strand of NZ_JBSMEZ010000086.1, from coordinate 1,741 downwards.
ATCAGCGCCACAGCGGACGAGGAATCCGGTGGGTATGGCGGTGTCGCTTATCTGGCCGAGCAGGGCTATTTCAGCCCCGACCGCGTGCAGCATGTCATCATCCCCGAACCGCTGAACAAAGACCGCATTTGTCTGGGCCATCGCGGTGTCTGGTGGGCAGAAATCGAAACAAAGGGACGTATCGCGCATGGCTCGATGCCGTTCCTTGGCGATTGTGCAGTGCGCCATATGGGGGCGGTGCTGGAGGAAATGGAAACGCATCTGTTCCCGCTGCTGGCCAGCAAACACACCGATATGCCGGTGGTGCCGGACGGGGCCAAAGAATCCACTTTGAACATCAATTCGATCCACGGCGGAGCGGTGGAGCAAGACCCTGATTACACCGGCCTGCCTGCTCCATGCGTGCCCGATCGCTGCCGGATCATCATTGATCGACGGTTTCTGATTGAAGAAAATATTGACGTGGTCAAATCCGAAGTCGCGCAGATGCTGGAAAAGATCAAAGCCGAGCGCCCCGATTTTGAATATGAAATCCGTGACCTGTTCGAGGTCCAACCCACCATGACAGCCGAGGACACCCCCGTGGTGCAAACCGTCGCCCGCGCGATTGAAAGGGTGATGGACAAGCGGCCCGAATATGTGGTGTCGCCCGGCACATATGATCAAAAACACATCGACCGCATCGGCAAGTTGAAAAACTGCATTGCATACGGGCCGGGCATTCTGGACCTTGCGCACCAGCCGGACGAATGGATCGCTGTGCAAGATATGGTCGATAGCGCCCAAGTTATGGGTTTGGCCTTGGCAGACTTGCTATTACCGAACTAAGCTACCGTGAATTACATAGGGAGAATCAGATGTTTAACCGCCTGAAAATGACCGTCGCAGCGCTTGCGCTTACCGCTGGCACCGCCTTTGCGGCGCAGGATTCGATCACCATCGGCATGGTGCTTGAGCCACCGAACCTTGATCCGACAGGCGGTGCCGCCGCCGCGATTGACGAAGTGGTGTACGCCAATGTGTTCGAAGGTTTGACCCGCTTTGGGTCGGACGGTGCCGTTCTACCCGCATTGGCCAGCAGCTGGGACGTATCCGAGGATGGCAAGACTTATACGTTCCATTTGCAATCCGGTGTAAAATTCCATGACGGCACAGATATGAACGCCGATGATGTGGTGTTTTCACTGAACCGCGCCCGCGCCGAAGATTCGACCAACGCGCAAAAGGCCCTGTTCAAAGGCATCGAAAGCGCAGTTGCCACCGACGCAACAACCGTCACCATTACCCTGTCCGATCCAAACGGCAGTTTCCCGTTCAACATGGCATGGGGTGACGCGGTGATTGTTGGCGAGGAAAGCATCGCAGATGCGGCCACCAACCCCATCGGCACCGGCCCGTTCAAATTTGCGAACTGGGTGCAGGGTGATCGCGTCGATCTGGAACGTAACGCCGATTACTGGGGCGAGGCACCAGCCCTGTCCAAGGCCACGTTCAAATTCATCTCGGACCCGAACGCGGCCTTTGCTGCGGTGATGGCTGGCGACGTTGACGCGTTCCCGAACTTCCCCGCGCCAGAAACCTTGTCGCAGTTTGACAATGATCCACGGTTCACCGTTATCGTTGGCTCAACCGAGGGCGAAACCATCCTGTCGATCAATAATAAATCCGGCCCATTGTCAGACGTAAAGGTCCGCGAGGCGATTGCACATGCGATCAACCGTCAGGAAATCATCGACGGGGC
>NZ_JBSMEZ010000085.1:0-43515 GCF_056498605.1 Profundibacter sp. | reverse complement strand
GCTTCCTTGCGCTACTCGTCGTTGTTAGGGGGCAGATATCACTCGTTAACCGTAACGGCAACACCAAGAGATTCGTGATTTTTCCCATGGTTTATCTACCTTCCGAAAATTAACAATTCCCCTTTTCAATTCTTGGGCTAAGCTGGTGCATATACACGGGCGAAAGGCTGGCATGAATGGGACGTAAAATTACCCACACCGAAGGCGAATCGAACACATCCGACGCACGGCAACACTGGGCGGAAGCCTCGATCGGGCCAAAGGCAGCGCCGTTGCTAAAACGCGATGCGGACGTGTTTTTACATCAATCCCTGTCCAGCCCCTGTGTCAGCACTATTGCTGCGGCAAGCGGGATATGGATCACTGATAAGGATGGCCGCCGGTACATGGATTTTCATGGCAATTCGGTGCATCATATCGGCTATGGCCACCCGAAACTGGTCGCTGCAATCAAGGCGCAACTGGATGACCTGCCATTTGCCCCACGCCGGTTCACCTGTGATCCTGCGGTTGAATTGGCCGAAAAGCTGTCCGAAATTGCTCCCGCCGATCTGGGCAAGGTTCTGTTTACCACCGGCGGGTCCGATGCAAACGAGGTAGCGTTGAAAATCGCCCGCGCCGCCACTGGCCGATTCAAAACCATCTCATTTTGGGATTCGTTTCATGGGGCTGGCATGGGGGCGGCCAGCGTTGGCGGCGAGGCCACGTTTCGCTCTCATATCGCGGGGCCATTAATGACGGGTTGCGAACATGTGGCGCCCTTTGCCTGTTATCGCTGCCCGTATAACCACACCAGCCCCGATACCTGCGGGCTGGCCTGTGCCAAAATGGTTGACTATGTGCTGGAGCGCGAAGGCGATGTCGCCGCTGTTATTGCCGAACCGATGCGTGCCGTGCCCTATGTGCCGCCACCCGGTTTCTGGAAAATGGTGCGCGAGGCCTGCAACCGCCACGGGGCGCTGTTGATTATGGATGAAATCCCAACCGGCCTAGGGAAAACCGGCCGCATGTTCGCCTTTGAGCATGATGATATTGTCCCCGATATCGTGACCCTTGGCAAAGCGTTGGGTGGTGGCATCCTGCCTATCGCCGCCTGTATCGCCCGCAATGATCTGGATGTTTGCGGCGATTTTGCCATCGGCCACTACACCCATGAAAAGAACCCAGTCACCTGCCGCGCCGCCCTGACCACAATCGAGATTATCGAGGAGGAAGGGTTGATTGATCGCGCTGCCGAGTTGGGCGATTATGCAATGGCGCGGTTACACACAAACCTGACCGATTGCCCCATCGTCGGTGACATTCGCGGCCGTGGTTTGATGTTCGGGGTCGAAATCGTTACTGACCGCACTGAGAAAACCGCAGGCAATGCGCTGGCCGAACAGATATATTACGCTTGTCTCGCTGCGGGGCTAAGCTTCAAGATCAGCCATGGTTGCGTTCTAACCTTGTCGCCACCAATGACCATATCACGTGATGACCTAGATATGGCACTCACAATTGTCGAGACCGCAATTCTGGGCGCGACCGCTATCCGGTAATACCGGCGATTTCTGCTTTGGTCATATCAAACTGCCAGTTCATACCTGTCGCAATCACACAGCTTGTTCCATCGGCTTGTGACAGCAAGATCGTCCAGCTGCCGGTTTCATCCGAACTCCAGATCTCAATCAGGCTTGTCGTGCTTTGCAGGCCGGCACCCTGATAGGATTCATGAAATCCGCTTTTGAGCCGCTCGGTGATAACACCCCTATCGGCACATACGCTTTGTGCATAGGTTGGGGGCGCAAGCGCCAATGTGCCAAAGACAAGGGCTGCGGTGACAATACGTTTATACATAACAAGTCTCCTTATTTATGGACTTGGTCAGTTTACGCTGCTCGACCAAGGCCGATTGCTGGCGGATCAACTTCCGCCTGAAATATAAATAGGGGTGTTTGGTGAAATTTGCGAATGACTGTCAGACACAAATGCGTCACTGTCCGCGAGTGAACATTAGATCAAGGAGCAACCAAAATGGCCGCACAACCCCGCGCATGGCAACGCATGCTTTCTGGTCGCCGCCTTGACCTGCTGGACCCGACCCCGATTGATATTGAAATCGAGGACATCGCGCATGGCCTTGCGTTTGTGGCGCGCTGGAACGGGCAGACCATCGGGGATTACGCCTATTCGGTGGCGGAACATTCATTGCTGGTTGAACAGATTTATTCTCTAATCCAACCCAAAGCGCCAATAAAATGGCAATTGGCAGCACTATTGCACGATGCGCCGGAATATGTGATCGGGGATATGATTTCACCGGTTAAGGCCGCTGTTGGCCCAGGGTATGGGGAATTGGACGAGCGCCTGACCGCCGCTATTCACATCCGCTTTGGCCTACCTGCGACCATCCCCGTCGCGGTCAAAAAGCAGATCAAAACTGCCGATAAAATCAGCGCATGGCTCGAGGCGACCCAGATTGCGGGCTTTACCGTGACAGAGGCGGACAAACTGTTCGGCAAGCCCGCCCCTGATATTATCAAAGGTCTGCGCATTCATCTGCGCCCACCTTTGGCCGTGCGTCAGGATTTCACCGCACGCCATAATGAACTACTACGCAGTCTTTAATCACCAGCGGCTGCCTGATGCATTCAACCACCGCCGATAATATTCTTCGTCCCTGCGCCGGTTTTCCTGTTTTGCCTCATAACGCCGTTTGGCAGCATCATGTTTGGATTCTGTCCGGCTGGCTACATGCATTGCATCTGAAATAATAGATAACATATCGTTTCCTTTCGTTTCTTTGATGCACCATATTTAGCGCTATTGCTTTGACATATCGAATCTGAAAGAATTCCAATATGTAAGTTGAACTATCATGGTGATGTTATGGACTGGCGAAACATACCCTCGCTCGCAGGCCTGCGGGCATTCGAGGCAACAGCGCGATTGAACAGCTTTAGCGCTGCGGGACGCGAATTAAACGTCACCCATGCAGCAATTGCCCAGCATGTGCGCGGGCTTGAAGATTTCTTTTCCCAAAGCCTGTTGTTTCGTCAGGGCCGCAAGATGGAGTTGACCCCGAGCGGTCAACGCCTTGCCACAGCATTATCCGACGGGTTCCTGACCATTCAGGCGGGGGTAAACGATCTGAGGGCAGAAACCGAAGATCGCCCGCTTAACATCGCCCTTACCCCGTCTTTTGCCGAAAGCTGGCTGATGCCGCGCCTTGGTGAATTCTGGGCCGATCACCCAGAAATTGAACTGGCGCTGTTGCCTGGTATTGGGTTGACCGACCTGCGCCGCGAAGGTGTGGATTTGGCCATCCGCTATGGCAAAGGGGTGTGGCCGGGGTATCAAAGTGAATTGCTGGCGTCGGCGCAATTTGTTGTTGTTGCAACGAAGGAATATATCGGCAATCGCAAGGTCAACAGCCTGTCCGATCTTACAGATGTAAAATGGTTGATCGAATCTGACCGACGCGACCAAAAATTATGGGCCGATGAGCAGGGCCTTGATCTGGCAGACATCGAAATAACCAGCTTCCCGACAGCGACACTCGTGCATTTGGCGGCTCGCGCTGGTTACGGCGTTGCTATTTTAACGCAAGCCGTTGTGGAGCATGATCTGGAAAATGGGGCCTTAGTCAGCCTATTCACAGCAGAATCCGGCACATTAGGGTACTATCTAGTGACCCGAAAAGAAGCAGCATCAAAGAAACTGGCGGTGTTTATCAAATGGTTGAAGTGTTGTAAGTAGCCCTGATGATTATTCGCCCTGCACACCCCGATGACGCCGCTGATATGGCCACGCTTTTGAACGAAATAATTCGTATTGGCGGGACGACAGCCTTTCAAAAAGAAATCACAGCCAAGGCTGCTGCGGACTTTATTCACAAACTGCAAACAGCGGGCTGTATTTATATTGCCCGTGACCGCACGACAGATGAATTTCTGGGCTATCAATCGCTTGAGGCCTATCCCGATTTACCCAACACCCTTGGGATAATCGCCACCTTTGCCAAGGTGGGCAGTGTTAAACGCGGTATCGGCACTGCACTGTTTGCAGCGACCCGCAAGGCCGCGCCCGCTCTGGGCTTTACCGAAATCGACGCCACTATCCGCGCCGACAATTCCGGCGGGTTGGCCTATTATTCCAAAATGGGATTTCTGGATCATTCGGTCGCCAAGGGTGTGCCATTGGACGATGGCACCCCAGTTGACCGGATCAGCAAACGATTAAAGCTGACCTAGCCCCATATACATGTGTTTCCGGCGGATTGTGTCGGTGCAGGCCATAATGGAGGGCCAGCGATCCAGCCGACAAACTTGCCGTTATCAAAAATCAAGGACAGCCCGCTACCGCTCCAACTACGCAGCTCACATCCCTGACCATCATCCACCCCGTCAATAATCGTTGGGCCAACCAATCGGTCAATCGCCTTTTCCACGCCATCTTGCGTGCGGCCAAAACTGATTTCTTTGCCGCCACTGTCGGTAATCTGCAATCCGTTTGAAACAGGAATAATCCGTTGTGGCAAAGGGGCCAATGCGGGTTGCGGTGTAACACATCCCGACAGCGCCAATGCGGCCAGCACTATACCCCACTTCATCGTGGGCTGCGCTTGGCCAAAATCCGTTGCAAGGTGCGGCGGTGCATGTTCAAACGTCGTGCTGTTTCGCTGACATTACGGTCACACAGCTCATAGACCCGCTGGATATGCTCCCAACGCACGCGATCCGCCGACATCGGGTTTTCTGGCGGCGGGGGCAGTTCATCGGGTTTGGCCAATAGCGCCGCCGTTACATCGTTGGCATCCGCAGGTTTCGAGAGGTAATCCACCGCGCCGATTTTCACCGCCGCCACAGCCGTAGCAATCGCACCGTATCCGGTCAAAACCACAACACGGCAATCAGGGCGCTTTTCACGCAGCACTTCGACCACGTCCAGCCCGTTACCATCCTCTAGCCGAAGATCAACTACCGCATAGGCCGGTGGGCGCGCTGTCGCAATCGCACGTCCTGCAGCGACAGACCCCGCCATTTCAGGTGCAAAGCCACGTTTTTCCATGGCGCGGGCCAGGCGTTTCAAAAACGGCTCGTCATCATCAACAAGAAGCAGCGTTTTATCTTCGCCGATTTCTCTTAGATCACCTTCGGCCATGTGTTTCCCCTTTGGATCAAACTGTTCTGCCCCCCCACCCTATGTGTTTGGGCAAGGCGGGTCAATTTGACTAATGCGAGTCTTGATCAATCAATTCGAGACGCGCACTAAGACGCAGCATCCACAAAACATGCCACACGTTTTGCCATCGCTTCTGCCGATTCATCACGACGGAAAAATTCGACAAACCCGTATTCGGGGAACATCAGATAGGTTTGGGTCGAATGGTCCACCAGATAGTATTCCGGATCGCCGTCTTCCTCTTTTTTGAAATAGGTATGATAGGCCTTTGATGCCGCTTTGGTTTGTTCAGGCGTGCCCGTCAAACCCAACATCCGCGGGTGCAGAAAATCGGTAAATTCTGCCATTGCTTCTGGTGTATCACGCTCTGGATCAATCGAGATAAAGACAGGTTTTACAATCTTGCCCATCCTTTCCAGCAACTCAACGGCCTCGGCATTGCGGGCATTGTCCAGCGGGCATACATCTGGGCAGAATGTGTAGCCGAAATAGACCAAGGTCGGTCCGGTGATCACATCCTTGTCCGTCACGGTTTTGCCGGTTTCATCCACCAATGTGAATGGTCCGCCAATTGACCCTGCGCCGCCCATAATGTTGCTGGCACGGCATTGTGCAAATAGGTCATCTGCATCCTTGTTCGCCGTCAGATACCACAGGGTGCCCAATAATGCGGCAACCACTGCAATTGCAACCATCGAAAACACACGCATTGTTCTAATTCTCCTGATCTGGGATTACAGTGCATTGATCGTCTTATCGGACCCGACTAACAATAACACAGATTGCCGCACACCAAACTGGGGAAACAAATGTCTGAATTGCCCACCAATCCCTACGTTCGACACAATCGAAGCGACTGGATTCGTCTTAGCACATTCATTGTGTTGCGGTGGATTGCCATATTCGGACAGATCGCGGCCATCACAATTGCGGTTCGATATTATAACCTACAGCTAAATCTGGGGCTTTGCTTTTTGGTGATAGGAGTATCGACCATCGCCAACCTAGTTGCGATGTTCATATTCCCCGACAGCAAGCGCATGAGCCAAACCCAATTGATGCTGATGTTCCTGTTCGACATCTTGCAGCTGGCCGTGTTGCTGTATTTGACTGGTGGTCTGCACAATCCGTTTTCTTTGCTGATCCTTGTGCCTGTGGCAATTGCAGCAACCGTTTTACAATCCCGCACGACGATCTTTTTGGGGCTGGTTACCATCGCTGTGACCACTCTTGTCGGGCTATATAACATCCCGCTTCGCACCAGCGACGGGTTTATCCTGAAAATGCCGGATATGTTTGTGTTCGGATTCTGGGTTGCCATCTTGATCGGTACCGTTTTTTTAGGCCTATATGAACGGCGCGTCACCGCTGAAATTGATTCCATGTCCGAGGCATTGCTGGCCACACAAATGGCCCTGTCGCGGGAACAAAAACTAACTGATCTGGGTGGCGTCGTTGCAGCTGCCGCGCATGAGTTGGGCACGCCGCTAGCAACGATCAAACTGGTCAGCACGGAATTGATTGATGATCTGGAATCAATGCCGCAGCAAAAAGAAGATGTTGAACTGATCCGCGATCAAGTAGACCGATGCAGGGATATTCTGCATTCAATGGGACAGGCCGGTAAGGATGATTTGCATCTTCGTTATGCACCATTGTCGGCTGTGGTTGACGAGGCTGCCGAGCCCCATATCAACCGCGGCAAGCCTGTCACGATTACCTTGTATCCAGACGATAGCACCCTATCTGTCCAACCCGATGTGCGCCGCCAGCCTGAAATTATCCACGGGCTGCGAAATCTAATCCAGAACGCGGTGGATTTTGCCGGCACGCATGTTTGGGTCGACATTAAATGGACCGACACAATAATTACGGTAAAGATCATTGATGATGGTAATGGCTTCCCGCCTCATTTGATCAAACGCATTGGCGATCCATTTATGCGCACACACCGAGCGGTACCGGAACAGGGTAAAAGGCCCGGATACGAAGGTATGGGGCTAGGCCTATTCATTGCGAAAACCCTGCTGGAACGGTCCGGAGCCGAGCTTAGCTTTGCAAATGGGTGTGATCCCTTTTTAAGCGGAAGCGAGCGCCCCGAGCGGTGCGGTGCTATCGTTTTGGTTTCATGGCCAAGGGGAGCCATCAGCCGCAGCAAATCAGAAGCAAAGCTGGCGGTTGGAGAAAACCAGCCTATGCGGGTGTAATTCTACCACCCTTAACGCGGCGTTAACCATTTTACCGCCACAGTTTCCTACGACGTTTATTTTGTTGAACAGGCTTAGGGTGATGCAGGGAATTGATCTGAATACAGTATTGTTAATCACCACAACTTCGTTCCTTGTGGCTATGCTTGCCCTTTGGCTTGTCTCGCGCGGGATGAAGGTGACAGGAAGCTCAGCACACAACCTGATGTTAGAGGGCGACGCTGAAACCGCCTTTCTGTTCGAAAATGATACCCTTGTGGACGCGACGCCCAGCGCCCGTAAAATGCTTGGCTCTAAATCAGAAAATAAAACAGATTGGCAACGGTTAATCACGGCCTTTAAGCCACAATTTTCCACACTTGCTGATGACCTACAGGCGCTTGGTGATGCCGGATCACTCACCATTTTGCCAGATAATCCAAATGACACCAGCCGCATTATGGCAGAATGGTGGGATGGTCTGGCGCGTCTGGTTCTGGTCAATACTGACACCACAGAAAAACCCCTGATCGACAGCATCAGCCTTGCCGCGCTGGAAACTGAACTGGATACCCTGCGCCGAACGGCAAAGCTCGCCCCATACCTTGTCTGGCAGGTAGGCCGAAACGGGCAAATCAATTGGGCAAACTCCGCGTATCTGGCTTTGGTCAAATCTATCAAGCCCGATAACCAGAATGATAGCTGGCCCCCCGCACGTCTATTCGATCACACGGTAGATGCGGATAGTGCGCCCAACCCGCAAATTGTGCGTGTATCTATTAATGACGATACCTCAGGTGATCTGCTCTGGTTCGACCTATCTTGCAAAAAAGTCAATGAATCCATGCTTTGTTTCGCCATGCAGGCAGATACAATCGTGCAGGCAGAAACTTCGCTAAAGGGATTTGTCCAGACGCTGACAAAAACCTTTGCCCATCTTTCCATCGGTCTGGCGATCTTTGATAAAGACCGTCAACTGGCACTGTTCAATCCGGCCCTGACCGATCTGACAAAACTGCCGTTTGATTTTCTTAGCGCAAGACCAACACTTTTTTCCCTGCTGGACCGGCTTCGTGAAAATCAAATGATGCCGGAACCGAAAGATTACAAAAGTTGGCGCCATCAAATGACAGCCCTTGAAGAAGCGGCGACTGACGGCACCTATGAGGAAACATGGACCTTGCCAACCGGTCAGACATATCGTGTAACTGGGCGGCCTCATGCTGACGGGGCTGTGGCGCTATTGTTTGAAGATATCAGCGCCGAAATTTCCCTGACACGCAATTTTCGAGAAGAGCTCGAGGTTGGTCAGGCTGTTCTGGATGCGCTGCATGACCCTGTTGTGGTTTTTTCATCATCCGGCCTGATCACCATGTCAAATGCAGCCTATATCAGTCTATGGGGTGTTGACCCCAGCACCACTTTTGGCGAGATGGGCATTATTGACGCCACGCGCCACTGGCAAGAGGTCTGTGATCCAACCCCGCTGTGGGGGGATTTGCGGGAATTTGTCGGCAACCAGAACGAGCGTGTTGAGTGGTTTGGCGACGCAACCCTTGATAATGGCCGCACGCTTGACTGCCAGTTTACACCGCTCGCCGGTGGCGCGACCTTGGTAAAATTCCATGTTGGCAAAATACCGAAAAACCCGTCCCGCAAACGCAGCACGACACGAAAAAAACCTGTGGGTGCATGAACGGGTTTGCGCCGCGCAATAGTCGCGTTAAAGTCACGTTATGTGTTCGTGTTCAATATCCCTCACCCTTACGTCCCCGAAAGATACCGCAAGGCTAGCGCAGGCGTTGGCCCCCCGCCTGAATGCGGGGGATGTGATCTTGCTTGAGGGGCCAATCGGAGCAGGCAAAAGCTTCTTTACCCGCGCCTTGATCTTGTCTCTTCTGACAACCCCCGAGGATATTCCTTCGCCAACCTTCACTCTGGTGCAAACGTATGCTGCGCCAAAATTCGATATTTGGCACTGTGATTTATACCGCCTGACAACACCTTACGAGGCACAAGAGCTGGGGTTGGAAGATGCCTTTGAAACCGCCCTATGTCTTGTTGAGTGGCCTGATCGGCTGGGTGATTTAACACCGGCAAATGCGTTGGCGATTTCACTGCAAATTACTGATACCCCACAGGAACGCCATGTAACATTACGCGCAACAGACCCTCGGTGGCGCTCTGTACTGGAGGGTCTGGATGTCTGATCGAAAAACCCTAGCCAACCAGTTTTTAACCCAAAGCGGCTGGGGTAACGCCACCCAAGTCCACCTTGCTGGGGACGCATCAAACCGCAGTTACCTTCGGTTGACTCGCAGCGATACGGGTGAAACCGCCGTGCTAATGCACGCCCCGCCAACAAGCGGCGAAAACATCCAGCCATTTGTTGCAATCACCGCCCACTTAATAAGACTAGGCCTAAGCCCCCCCCGCATTCTGGCGCAAAATGCACAGCACGGGTTTTTGTTGATCGAAGATTTGGGTGATGCCCTGTTTGCACGTCTGATCAATGACAACCCTGATATGGAACAAACATTATACCGTGCGGCGGTTGATGTGCTGGTCCTGCTTCATCAACACCCTGTGCCCGACGGTTTGCTGGATTACACCCCAGCCGTGATGGCCGAATATATCGGCCCCGTATTTGAATGGTATCACCCCGTCACACCTGATGAAGTGGCGGCAATCACCACCGAGATGGAAACCGTTCTGACGAAATATTACGCCGGCCCTCCTGTGATCGCGTTGCGCGATTACCACGCTGAAAACCTGTTATGGCTACCTAACCGGATCGGCACAAAATGCGTTGGCCTACTGGATTATCAGGATGCAGTCATTGCGCATCCATCCTATGATCTGGTCTCGTTGCTAGAGGACGCACGCCGTGATGTTCCTGCCAAAATCCAAACCGAGATGATCAACCGATATGCCAGCGCAACAGGGTATGATCCGCAAATATTCCACGCCGCCTATTGCGCAAACGGAGCACAACGAAACCTGCGCATTCTGGGCGTATTCGCCCGCCTTTGCGTGGTCGCCGGAAAACCCGATTACATCGACCTGATCCCCCGCGTCTGGGGCCATCTGAAGCAGGATTTGTCCCACCCCGCCCTAGCCAGCCTAAACAGGCTGGTCTTTGCTGCCTTGTCGGAACCCACCCCCGACGTCTTACAAAGGTTAAAAAGTAAATGCAAAAACCCCCAGACACCCTGATGCTGTTTGCTGCCGGTTTTGGAACCCGCATGGGGGCGCTAACCGCTGCCTGTCCAAAACCGTTGATCAAGGTTGCGGATAAGCCGTTGATTGACCATGCGCTGGAAATTGTTGATGCTGCGGGGATCAGCACAATCATCGCCAACACCCATTATCTGCCTCAAATGCTAGAAGCGCATCTTGCCAGCCGCAATGTGGCCCTATCATACGAAACTGAAATTCTTGAAACCGGCGGCGGATTGAAAAACGCATTGCCCTTGTTGGGGGCCGACCCTGTATTCACCCTCAACACCGATGCAATCTGGACCGATCAAAACCCCCTGACTACGCTTGCTGCCGCTTGGGATCCGGAACGAATGGACGCGCTGTTACTGCTTATCCCACCCACAAACGCAATTGGCCACGCTGGTGTCGGGGATTTTTTACTGGCGGAGAATGGCACAATAAAACGCGGGCCCGGGATGATCTATTCAGGGGCACAAATTATTAAAACCGATGGGTTGACCAACATCACTGAAACCAAATTCTCGCTGCATTCTTTATGGGATCAAATGTATGACAGCGGTCGTATTTTCGGCACGACCCACAGTGGGGACTGGTGTGATGTAGGAACCCCCGCAGGCATAAAGCTTGCCGAAACCATGCTGGGAAACCACGATGTTTGAGCCAACGCCGACACCCCGCGTATTCGGTCTGCCCGCAGGTGTAGATTTCCCAAATGCGCTGGTGAAAGGGCTGCTTGAAAGATGTGCAGATCAGCCGCCAGAATACCTGTCCACCGTCGAGGTTTTTGTAAACACTCGCCGCATGCAGCGCCGTATCCGCGATATTTTCGATGCGGGCCCAGCCCTGTTGTTGCCCCGCATTCGCCTAATCACCGATCTGGGTCAAACCGCTGCGATTGCAGACCTTCCGCCTGCTGTTCCGAAACTTCAGCGCCGGTTAGAGCTATCGCAATTGGTCGCCGAACTGCTGCGTATGCAACCTGATCTAGCACCGCGCACCGCCCTTTTTGATCTTACCGATAGCCTTGCCGACCTGATGGACGAAATGCAAAGCGAAGGCGTTTCGCCTGACGCAATCGAGAACCTCGATGTTTCGGACCAATCCGGCCATTGGAAACGGGCGCTGGAATTCGTGAAGCTGATCCAGCATTATTTCGGGGAAGCCGCCAAAGACCACCCCGATGCCGAAGCCCGCCAGCATTTGGTGGTGCAGAAATTGACCCTTGAATGGGCCAGCAACCCGCCGCTACATCCCGTGATTATTGCGGGGTCAACCGGATCACGCGGGGCCACGCATATGCTGATGGCCGCTGTTGCAAAACTACCCCAAGGTGCTATCGTTCTACCTGGTTATGATTTTGATTTGCCCCATCAAGTCTGGACCGCAATGGATGATGCTATGACCGCCGCTGATCATCCGCAATTTCGCTTTCGCGCGTTGCAAAATACATTGGGCATATCACGTGATGACATTGGGGAATGGGATAAAACCACCCCGCCCAGCACTGCGCGTAATAGTCTTGTGTCACTTGCCTTGCGCCCTGCCCCTGTGACCGACCAATGGATGTCCGAGGGCAAACACCTAACCGACCTTGCCCAAGCCACAGAAAATATGGCGCTGCTCGAGGCCTCGTCATCTAGACTTGAGGCGATCGCCATTGCCCTAAAGCTGCGTGAATGTGCCGAAAGCGGCAAAATCGCTGCTCTGATTACGCCTGACCGGATGCTGACCCGACAAGTGACAGCGGCACTGGATCAATGGGGGATCGAGCCGGATGATAGCGCTGGCTTACCCTTGCCTATGTCTGCGCCTGGCCGCTTCTTGTTGCAAGTCTCGGCCTTGTTCGGTCAGGTTCTTACCTCGGAATCTTTGCTAGCGTTGCTGAAGCATCCGCTCACTCATTCTGGCGCCGCAGGTCGCGGCGATCACCTGCGTTGGACCCGTGATTTGGAATTGGACATTCGTAAGAACGGCCCGCCCTTTCCGACCAAAGATACCCTGAACATCTGGGCTGCAACCCACAAGGATGATGGTCGCGGGGCATGGGCAAAGTGGCTTGGAAAGCTGCTAGACGAGTTGGATCATGTCAGCACCCGCAATCTGGCAAACCATGTGGATCAACATATTTCACTTGCCCATGCTCTTGCCGCTGGCCCTGCCGATGAGGGTAGCGGCGAATTGTGGGAAAAGCCCGCAGGGCGCAAGGCGCTGGAACAGGTCGAGGAACTACAGCGCAATGCCGCTTTTGGTGGTCCACTTACGCCGTTCGATTATAGTAACCTATTTCGCGGCATTCTTAATCTGGCCGAGGTGCATGACCCGACCCGTCCGCATCCGAACATCATGATCTGGGGCACGCTTGAAGCCCGCGTTCAGGGGGCTGATCTGGTTATCCTTGGCGGATTAAACGAAGGGATTTGGCCGCGCACACCCAACCCTGATCCGTGGATGAACCGGTCGATGCGCCAAAAGGTCGGGCTGTTGCTGCCAGAGCGCCAGATCGGATTGTCCGCACATGATTTCCAACAAGCGATTGCCGCGAAAGAGGTTTGGCTAACCCGCACTGTTCGTGATTCCGAGGCGCAAACCGTGCCATCCCGCTGGCTGAACCGGCTGACAAATCTGCTGGGGGGACTGCAGGATAATGGAGCCAAAGAAGCCTATGATGCGATGTGTGACCGTGGGCGTGAATTACTGGACATGGTCGAGGCATTAGAGGAAATAACAAATCCTGTTGAAAGCGCCCCGCGCCCTGCGCCAATCCCACCAACCACTGCACAGCCCAAATCCCTGTCAGTGACCGGAATAACAAAACTGATCCGCGACCCTTATGCGGTTTACGCTGCAAAGGTTCTACGCCTGTATCCACTAGATCCGATCCGCCAACAGCCCGACGCCCCGCTAAGCGGCACAATCGTTCATCGCATCCTTGAGGTATTTATCAAAACCTGCGGCGATGAAACCCGTGAAGCAGCCAAAGCCCGTCTGATGGAAATCGCCGACAAGGTTCTGGAATCCGACGCCCCTTGGCCTGCCGCGCGACGTATCTGGCGCGCCAAGGTCGAGCGTTTTGCAGATGCGTTCCTGAATGGTGAAGAGGACCGCAGAGCGGTTGCCACGGTCTTTGCATTGGAGCAACGGGGGGCGGCAAAAGTTGGCCGTCTGGATGTCACCTTAACCGCGAGAGCAGATCGGTTGGATCGGTCTGATGAAGGGGTGACCTATATCTACGACTATAAAACCGGCTCCCCGCCAACAAAAGACACCCAGAAATATTTTGACAAACAGCTGTTGCTAACCGCCGCGCTGATTGAGCACGCTGGGTTCAAGGATTTGGCAAACACTCGTGTTGCCGGTGCCTATTACATAGGTCTGGGTAGCAAACCTGCCGTCGTTGCCGCACCGCTAGACGAAACAAGTTCCGACGAAATCTGGCAGGATCTCGAGACGCTGATTTCGGCCTATACCAAGGGTGAAAAGGGCTATACCTCCCGCCGTGCAATGGAAAAAATGCAGTATTCTTACGACTACGATCACCTTGCCCGTTTCGGCGAATGGGATGAAAGTATGACCCCGATACACGAGGTGTTGAAATGATTCGCCGCGATGAAGCAACCGAACGGCAAGTTCAGGCCGCGACACCTGGGTTTTCAACCTGGTTATCTGCCAATGCCGGATCCGGTAAAACGCGGGTTCTAACCGACCGCGTGGCGCGTTTGCTGCTGGAAGGCGTGTTGCCGCAACACATCCTGTGCCTGACCTACACCAAAGCCGCCGCCAGCGAGATGCAAAACCGCCTGTTCAAACGGTTAGGTGTCTGGGCGATGCAGGACGAGGAAGAGCTTGCGGCCGAATTACGTGAATTAGGCGTAGATCGGAACATCGACAAAGACGAGCTGCGCAAGGCCCGCACCTTGTTCGCCCGCGCCGTTGAAGCCCCAGGCGGTTTGAAAATTCAGACGATCCACTCGTTCTGTGCCTCGCTTCTGCGGCGCTTTCCGCTAGAAGCCGGCGTTTCCCCGCAATTTACCGAAATGGATGATCGCACTGCGAACCTGTTGCGTGCCGAGATTGTCGAGGAAATGGCGGATGGGGTAGATGTGGCCGCTGTAGACGCATTGGCAACCCATTATAACGATACTGACTTTAGTAAATTGACTGCCGAGATTGCTAAACATCGGGATATCCTTGGGGGTGGGGTGGATACAGAAACCATCTGGGATATGTTTGATCTAAAACCTGAAACGAACAAGGCAGGTATTCTTTCCAGCGTGATCCTTGGAGGTGAGCAAGACTTATTCAGCATTCTATTATCTGCTTTGAAAAATGGCTCGGCCAATGATCAGAAAGCTGCTGCGAAACTTGCTGCCCTTGATACGGACAACATCCAGTATTCTGGTTTGGAGATTCTGGAATCTGCTTTCTTGACCGGTAGTGGCGCGAAAGAGCCTTTTACTGCAAAAATTGGAAGCTTCCCAACCAAAGCCACACAAGCCGTACTTGGCATTCATCTAGATCAACTAAACGACCTAATGGGGCGCGTTGAAGCGGCACGTAAAGTTAGAATCAGTCTCTATGCTGCCCAAAAAACCCTAGATTTGCATCAATTCTCTCACACATTCCTGCCGCTATACGAGGCCAGAAAACAGCAAAAGGGATGGCTAGATTTTGATGATCTGATCGATCTAACCGCCAAATTGCTTAACAACTCCTATGTCGCTCAATGGGTGCTTTACCGGCTGGATGGTGGCATTGATCACATCCTTGTGGACGAAGCCCAAGACACCAGCCCGCGGCAATGGGATGTGATTATACGCCTGGCGCAAGAGTTCACCACAGGCGAAGGCGCACAAGCTGATAAATTACGCACAATTTTCGCTGTGGGTGACAAAAAGCAGTCGATTTATTCGTTTCAAGGTGCTGACCCTGGCGAATTTGATCGGATGAAGAATCATTTCAGCGAAAAAATGGCGCAGGTGGATGCTCCTTTTCAGGCTATGCAGCTTGAGCATTCATTTCGGTCGGCAGAGCCGATTATGCGGTTGGTTGATTTAACCTTTCAAGACCGCGCCGATAACGGGCTGGGTGGCGAGGTAATGCACCGCACTTTCAAATCCAACATGCCGGGGCGCGTTGACCATTGGTCTATCGTTGAAAAAGCAGAGCCAGCGGAAAAAAGGGTGTGGAGTGACCCGATAGACAAGCCCGCCGATAACAACGAAACAGTTGTTCTGGCGAATACGCTTGCCGAACATATTTGCCAGATGTGTCGTTCAGGCGCTCTGATACCCGAAGAAATAGAAAACACAGATACCTACCGAATGCGCCCTGTTACAGAGGGTGATTTTCTAATTTTGGTCCGGCGGCGGTCCCGTTTGTTCCACGAAATAATCCGCGCTTGCAAGCAAGCAGGCCTTGCTATTGCCGGTGCGGACCGGTTGAAAATCGGGGCTGAAATGGCGGTAAAAGACCTAACCGCGCTGCTGTCTTTTCTGGCGACACCCGAAGATGATTTATCGCTGGCCTGCGCCCTTCGATCCCCGCTATTCGGCTGGCCTGAACAAGATCTGTTTGATCTGACCCACAAGCGCCCTGAAAAATCATTCCTCTGGACTGAATTGCGCAATCGCAAGGGTGATTTTCCCCGGACGCTGGAGATAATTGATGCTTTGCGCAAAGACGCCGATTTTTTACGGCCCTTCGAGTTGCTGGAGCGGATACTAACGCGCTTTAACGGACGCAAAAATCTGCTGGCCCGACTGGGTGGAGAGGCCGAGGACGGAATCGATGCCCTACTATCGCAAGCCATGAGTTTCGAGCGCATGGATGTGCCCAGCCTGACAGGTTTTATCACTTGGCTTCAGGCCGAGGAGGTGGAAATCAAACGGCAGCTGGATGGCACCAGCGACAGAATTCGGGTGATGACCGTGCATGGGGCCAAAGGACTGGAATCGCCGATTGTTATTTTGCCGGACACTGCCGATTGGGATTTGAAGATACGCGATCAAATCTATCCAGCCGAAAATGGTGGGGTGATGTGGCAAATCAACAAGGATAATTGCCCCGATCAGATAACCGCTGCACGCGATAAATTGCGCCATGCCGCCGAGCAGGAACGGATGCGCCTTTTGTATGTGGCAATGACCCGTGCTGAAAAATGGCTTATCGTTTGCGGGGCAGGAAAACTAAAAGATGACGGTAGTTCCTGGCACGCGATGATAGAGGCAGGCATGAAAACTGCCCATGCAGAACCTTTCGAGTTTAACGCAAAGATGGGGCTGCGACTCCAGTCTGGAAATTGGGGAAAAACATCTGATGCCCAAAAGGAAAGAGCGATTAAATCAGTCTCTATTCTGCCAGAATGGGCCACCTTAGCCGCTGATACTCCTGGCCGCGCCACCAAAACCCTTTCACCATCTGATCTGGGCGGTGCAAAGGCGTTGGCGGGCGAAGCGGACGGATTAAACGAGCACGATGCAATGCAAAGGGGGAGCAATATCCACCTTCTACTTGAACATCTTCCGAACCATCCAAAGCCGGATAGGAATAGGTTGGCAAAAGGGCTGTTACCGAACGTTAGCCAAACAGAATTTTACAGCATATATCAAGAGGTCACTGCTGTTCTAGACAATCCCGATCTGGCCTTTCTGTTTAACGATGGCACATTGGCAGAAGCGCCAATCTCTGCCAACCTACCTGAACTGGGCCACGCCCGCATTCACGGTGAAATCGATCGGTTACTTATTTTTCCTACGCGAATTTTGGCTGTTGATTTCAAATCAAACACCGTTGTTCCGACCACAAACGGAGCTGTCCCCGACGGGCTGTTACGCCAACTTGGGGCATATTGTGCCGCATTAGAGCAGGTATTTCCAAACCGCACCGTAGAAACAGCCATCCTTTGGACCCGCACTGCCTCGCTTATGACCTTGGAACACGAGGCCGTGACTGCGGCATTGCGTTCCACCACACTCCCTTGACGGTGGGCAGGCAGCTACTTAGGTTCCCCTCAAACACATATGCCAAGGAGGCACATCATGTCCACAGTAGCAGTAACAGACGCAACATTTGACGCAGAAGTCCTGAAATCCGACGTTCCTGTCGTGGTGGATTTCTGGGCAGAATGGTGCGGCCCGTGCAAACAAATCGGTCCAGCATTAGAAGAGCTGGCCGCGGAATTGGGCGACAAAGTGAAAATTGTCAAAGTAAATGTTGACGAAAACCCCAACACCCCGGCCCAAATGGGTGTGCGCGGCATTCCTGCGCTGTTCCTGTTGAAAGACGGGCAAGTTGTAGCAAACAAGGTTGGCGCTGCACCCAAAGCCGCCATTCAGGGCTGGATCGAAGAATCAATCTAAACCAACACATCAATAATCGGATCAGGGGTGCAATTTTGCGCCCCTTTTTCGTGGGAAACTTGTGTTGCCCGCCGCCCATTGCCATATAGGACAGAATGAACAGGAGGGCGCGATGGCTGACGATCAATTTCCAGGATGGCACGGCACCACGATTATCGGTGTGAAAAAAGGCGGCAAGGTCGTAATCGCCGGTGACGGACAGGTCAGCATTGGCCAGACCGTTATGAAAGGGACTGCCAAAAAAGTGCGCCGCCTATCCCCCGGCGGGTTTGATGTGGTGGCCGGATTTGCCGGATCAACGGCGGACGCGTTTACGCTGCTTGAACGGCTAGAGGTGAAGCTGGAATCAACGCCCGGGCAATTGGCCCGTGCCAGTGTTGAGTTGGCCAAGGATTGGCGCACCGACAAGTATCTGCAAAAACTGGAAGCTATGCTGATCGTGACTGATGGCAAGGATATTTTTGTCATCACGGGTGCGGGCGACGTGTTGGAGCCAGAACATGATGTCACCGCGATCGGGTCGGGCGGGAATTACGCACTGGCCGCAGCGCGCGCCTTGATGGACACCAAATTAAGCGCCGAAGATGTGGCTCGCAAAGCAATGGCGATTGCGGCCGATATTTGCGTCTACACCAACGGCAATCTGACCGTGGAAACGATTAAAGGGTAATTGGGTTTGAGCGATTTTTCCAAAGACGATATTCGGGCTGCTGTAGCATCTGGCGTGTTGAGCGAAGGGCAGGCCGCAAGTCTGTTGGCTTTGGCACAGGAACGGCTGGGTGTGCGGGATGGTCTGATCAACGATGACGAACCGTTTGAATTTTTCAAAGGCTTCAGTGAAATCTTTGTCACTGTGGGTTTGTGGCTGCTGTTTTCTGGCATCCTTGCTTTTGGTGCTATCGTCGGTGGTGGTATCGGCATTGCCGCGACGGGGATGATCCTGACATGGGTGTTCGCGCTTTACTTCACTAAAAAGCGCCGGATGAGCCTGCCGAGCATTTCGCTTGCTGCCGGATTTGGGATTTTTCTGGCCGCTGCTGTTTTATTCCTGCTGGATGCCATCGGTAGCACCATTGATGCAGTTCATCTGATGACCGTTGGTGGCGTCGGTATGGTTGGAATGCTGGTTTATTTCTATGTGTTCAAGCTGCCGTTTTCGATGTTTGTTTTCGGCATCTTTGGCTTGATGGCCATCTATGCTTTTATGGGAACTCAAGGCACGGGAATACCGCTCTATAATTTTCCCAAAGGCCTGTTTGATCTTAGCGAAAGTTCCGGCCTTGCTATCGGGTCACTTATCTTCGGGTTCCTCGCCTTTGCGCTTGGTATTTATTTCGACACCAAAGACCCACATCGTATCAGCCGCTATTCCGCCACGGGGTTTTGGCTACATCTTCTGGCCGCCCCCGCGATTGTAAACACCATGGCTTTAACCTTGTATAACAGCGGTGGAACATCAGGATATTTGCTAACAGCCCTGTTGCTGTTCGTCGTCACCATCATCTCGTTGATCATTGATCGGCGCTCGTTCTTAACGGCTGGCATTGGTTATCTGGGCGCAATTATTGTCTGGGCTATGAGCAGCAATCTGGGCGATGGTGCCAGTATGGTTTATACGCTTCTTATCCTTGGGGCATTCATCACAGCCCTTGGCACATGGTGGGTGCAAATCCGTGCATGGCTGATGCGTTTACTGCCGGATTTCCCTTACAAAGACCGTTTTCCACCTTACATCCGAGGCAATAATGACTGATCTAACCCCCCGCGAAATCGTATCTGAACTGGACCGTTTTATCATTGGCCAAAACGACGCTAAACGCGCTGTAGCCGTGGCCCTGCGTAACCGTTGGCGGCGCAAACAGCTGGGTGATGATCTGCGCGAAGAGGTCTACCCTAAGAACATTCTAATGATCGGGCCAACCGGTGTTGGCAAAACCGAAATCAGCCGCCGGCTGGCAAAGCTGGCCCATGCCCCGTTCATCAAGATTGAAGCAACCAAGTTCACCGAGGTCGGATATGTTGGCCGCGATGTTGAACAAATCATCCGTGATCTGGTCGATAGCGCCATTACCCTGACCCGCGAACAGATGCGCCAGGATGTTAAGGCCAAAGCGCGTGAAGCCGCCGAAGAACGCGTGATCGAGGCCATCGCCGGAACTGATGCCCGCGATGGAACCCGCGAGATGTTTCGCAAGAAACTGAAGTCGGGCGAATTGGACGACACCGTGATCGAACTGGACATGGCCGACAATTCCAATCCGATGTCGATGTTCGAAGTCCCCGGCCAGCCCGGCCAAAACATGGGCATGATGAATATCGGTGATATATTCGGCAAGGCAATGGGCGGACGCACCACGCGGCGCAAAATGTCTGTGGCAGAAAGTTATGAAATTCTGATCGGCGAAGAGGCCGATAAACTGCTGGATGATGAAACCGTAACACGTGCTGCCCTTGAAGAAGTCGAGCAAAACGGCATCGTATTTCTGGATGAAATCGACAAGGTGTGTGCGCGCAAAAACGCCAGTGGTGCCGATGTTTCCCGCGAAGGTGTGCAGCGCGATTTGTTACCGTTGATCGAGGGAACAACAGTTTCGACCAAACACGGGCCGGTCAAAACCGACCATATCCTGTTTATTGCATCAGGCGCGTTTCATGTTGCCAAACCCTCTGACCTGTTGCCTGAACTACAGGGCCGTTTGCCGATCCGTGTTGAGCTGCGCGCCCTTACGGAAGAGGATTTCGTGCGCATCCTGACCGAAACCGACAACGCGTTAACACGGCAATACACCGCGCTGATGGCCACCGAAGAAGTTACGGTTGAATTCACCGATGATGGCATCGCGGCACTGGCAAAGATCGCGGCCGAAGTAAACCATTCGGTCGAAAACATCGGCGCACGCCGGCTGTATACCGTGATCGAACGGGTGTTCGAAGAGCTGTCCTTTAATGCGCCGGACAGGGGTGGTGACATGGTCAAAGTTGATGCGGATTTTGTTGAGAAAAATCTAGGTGAGCTATCGCGTTCAACCGATGTCAGTCGTTATGTGCTGTAACCGATGACCTTGTTCCTGCGCGTTCTGATCATCACAAGCTTCGGTCTTGTTGTGGCCTGCACCCCGCGCGGGGTCATTACACTGTTCCCCGATGCAGCGCTTGTCGGGCAGGTGCATAACGTATTTGTTGGCACCACACGGGGTATAGACGCTGACGGGAGTTTTAATAACAAACGCACGGCGGATGTCTCATTCCACCGCTACGATATTTCCGTCCCGCCACAGCACGAGGTCGGTGAAATTGACTGGCCCCGCGGCAAACCAAATCCTGCACAGGCTTTTCTAACCACAAAAATTGACCACTTTAATACAGCCAATGGGTTCACTTCCGATCTGGCCAAATCCTTGCGCACCCGTCCCAAAGGGCAACGCGAAGTGGTGGTGTTTATCCACGGGTTCAACAACAATTTTGCCGAAGGGGTGTACCGCCTTGCACAATTATCCCACGATATGGACTTGCCAAATCCGACCGTCCATTATTCATGGCCCAGCGCCGCCAACCCGCTGGGATACGGATATGACCGTGACAGCCTGTTGTTTGCGCGGGATGGGTTAGAAGACCTGTTGCGCGTGGTAAAATCGGCAGGTGCTGATCGAATACTGCTGGTAGGTCATTCAATGGGCGCGTTGCTAACGATGGAAACCCTGCGCCAGATGGCAATATCTGATCCTCGCACCCTAAGCAGCGCTATCGGGGGCGTTTTCCTGATCTCGCCTGATATTGACGTTGATTTATTCCGCCAACAGGCCGCACGGATCGGGCCACTACCCCAGCCCTTTGTCATCTTTACCTCGAAAAAGGATCGCGCCTTGCGACTGTCGGCGCGGCTTGCAGGTAAACACGAGCGCCTTGGTAATGTTCAGGATGTGAATGAACTGTCGGAATTGCGCGTTACCCTTATCGATGTCACCAGTTTTTCTGACGGTTTGGCAGGCCATTTTAATGCCGCAACGTCACCGGCCTTGATACAAATCCTGAAGCGTTTGAACGGCATTGATGCTGCATTTCGCAATGATCGTTCTGGCAGGGTCGGATTGCTGCCGGGTACAGTTTTAACCGTTCAGCAAGCCACACAAGTGATCCTGTTACCTGTCACCGCCTTGGCACAATAGGACCATGACCTTTCACAGATTCCTACAACAAAATGCACGGTGGCTGATTGCGGGCAGCCTGCTCACATTCATGTCGAGCTTTGGCCAGACATTTTTCATATCAGTGTTCTCTGGTGCGATCCGTAACGAATTCTCGCTAACGCATGGGGCATGGGGCGGCATCTATTCGCTGGGCACCGTTGCTTCGGCCATTGTCATGATCTGGGCGGGTGGATTGACTGACAGTTTTCGGGTGCGCGCATTGGGTGTTATTTTTCTAACCCTATTGGCGGCAGCATGTCTGGCGATGGCTGCCATCCCGTCGGTCTGGGCATTGCCGTTTGTTATCTTTGCGCTGCGGTTATCCGGCCAAGGCATGGTCAGCCACATTGCGACCGTTGCGATGGCGCGCTGGTTTGTTGCGATGCGAGGACGTGCGATGGCGATGGCCTCGATGGGGGTTGCAGTGGGCGAAGCGCTATTGCCGCTTACTTTTGTGGCAATGTTAACAATCCTGCCGTGGCGTAATCTGTGGGTCATCGCGGCGATGTTGGTGCTGCTCTCGATTCCGCTATTGCTGTGGTTATTGAAAACCGAACGAACCCCGAAATCTGTATCAGAAGAATCCCACGCGTATGGTATGTCTGATCGCCACTGGCTGCGCCGCGAAGTTCTTGGTCACAGGTTGTTCTGGTTTATGGTGCCCGTCCTGCTGGGTCCTTCTGCATTTATCACCGCATTCTTTTTCCAGCAGGTGCACTTGGCTGAGATCAAGGGGTGGAGCCATACCGGCCTTGTTGCCCTGTTCCCGCTTTTGACAATTGTCGGCGTTGTCGCAACCCTTGTGTCGGGGTGGGCGGTTGATAGGTTTGGCACCGCACGGCTGACACCGGTCTACCAATTGCCCTTAGTCGCTGCTTTCCTCGTGTTGTCTTTTGCGCAGACCCTGTTCGGGGCGGCGGTGGCAATGGTAATTATGTCGCTGACAATCGGCGCAAATTCCACCGTGCCCAGCGCCTTTTGGGCCGAGTTTTACGGCACCCGCCATTTGGGCAGCATCAAGGCTATGACCACCGCGGTCATGGTTCTGGGTTCGGCCATCGGGCCCGGGTTAACGGGGGTTTTGATTGATTACGGGATTGGGTTTGATGACCAGATGGTTGGTATCGCGGTCTATTTCATCTTTGCATCCGGCATGGCGTGGTTGGGAATCCGGCGGGCAAAACATCTGCTACCTGCGCCGTCTTAGGTAAACGTAATACGCGCCATCACCACCATGTTTCAAATGCGCAGGTGTCACCTGCATCACAAACGCGCCCAGCGGCGGGGCAAGCAACCAATGCGGAACCTGATGGCGTAACACACCGCGCCTTTCGGGAATTGGGCCGGTTCCTGTGCCTACCTTGCCCTTACCAGTCACCACCAGAACCAGCCGTTTACCCTGCCCGTATGCGCTCTGGATAAAACCTGTCAACGCAGGATGCGCCCGCGCCAAGGTCATGCCGTGAAGGTCTATCTTGCCCTCTGGCCCCAGCTTACCGCGTTTCATTTTACCATAGGCCTTGTGGTCCATTTGCACATGACTGTTCATCAGATGGTCTGAAATATGCGGGGCCAGATTGTGAGGTGTTTCCACCTTGCGGGCTGTCTGACCAATCCGAAAACCCTGAACTCGCGGGTTCGGCGGTTTTGCATTCAACGGCTCAACCGCCTGCTTTACCGGATGTGGGCGTTCGGGGTGTATCGGCACCGATTGTTCGGCGACCCGTTGCCACAACTCGCGCTCTTCCGGTCGTAAACCACGCGGCTTGCGACTCATTCTTCAAACTCCGGCACCAAGGAAAATGCAGTCTGGATCGGCATTAAAACCACCATGCGTCCGGGGTCACGAATAGCGCCGGCTTCACGCCCTGCCTGATCACCGGACCCAAAAAAAATATCAGCCCGCTGCGCTCCTTTGATCGCTGATCCGGTATCCTGCGCCACCATCAAACGGCGCATTGTATTGCGCCCGTCTTTTTCCAGCCAAACGGGGGCGCCCAATGGCGTGAACCGTGGATCAACAGCCAAGGTGCGCCCCGATGTGACCGATCTGTTCATCGCACCGATCGGGCCTTTGGATGCAGGCACTTTGGTAACTTTACGAAAGAACACAAATGACGGGTTGTAGCGCAACAATTCAGCGCCCTCATACGGGTTGCGCCGCACCCAGTTCTGGATAACCTGCGCCGACACCTGATGTTTTGAATAAATCCCGCGCCGGATCAGCTCCTGACCGACAGACCGGTAATTACGCCCGTTCGCCCCGCCATAGCCCACGCGCATCACCTTACCGTTTTGCAAGCGGATTCGACCAGAGCCCTGAATTTGCAAAAAGAAAACCTCGACTGGATCATCAACCCAGACCAACTCCAGGCCGCGGCCGCGCAGTGTGCCTGTCTCCTCAATTTGGCGACGCGTCAACCACGGCGTGCCAGCCTGAACTTCGGGGGGTTTGCGATATAGCGGATAGCGATAGCGTGGTGTCTGGGTAAGTGACCCGTTCAGCTCTGGCTCGAAATATCCGGTGAACAGCGCGGGCTTTCCATCCTCTATCAGCACGGGGCGAAAGAACATCTCGAAATATGTTTTTGCACTAGGTTGTGATTTGGCCAACCCGCATAACGCGGCCCATTCGCTATCTTTGTTGATTGAACAGGTTTCCAGAAACGCGTTTAGGGCTGCGGTGTGGTCGTCTTCTTCCCACCCTGCCAAGTCATCAAATTTCAATAGTGAATAATTTGCCGCATCGCTTTGGGTCGGGTGGGTCATGGCCATCACCATCAATACCGCTGCCGCCCGAAAGGCATGTTTCATTCCCCTGTTGCCACTAGTTTCCAGTTTGGGTCGTTTGAACCCATATTCCGGGCAAAGGTCCAGACATCTTTCTGACTCTTCTTTTCATTGACCTTGCCCTCAAGAATATCGCCTGCCTTGTCCCGCACAACCGATGTCAGCTCGCCAACAAATTTGACCGTCACTTCGCCGCGACTTTTGGTTTTCAGGAACTTCGCTTTGGTTAGCGTTATTTCCCGCACTCCGATAAACTGGGCGTCGATTGTCAGGCCCTGTTTTTCACGGGCCGCTACAACATCAGCGAATGTATCAAACACCTCTTCAGACAAAAACGGCTTGATTGAATCCAGATCGCCACGCTCGAACCCCATCAGGATCATTTCATATGCACCGCGCGCCCCTTGCAGGAATTCTCCAACAGCAAAGCTCGGCTCGGCAGCCTTCATCGCAGCCAGTGCCTTGGCCGCAGCGCTTCCTTCTTTCACGTGGTCGGTAATATCACGATCCGGCCCGCCTTCAATGACCTCAAAGGCCTGACGTTTTCCTCCTGCACTTTCTGATTCTGGTGCCTGTGCCGGAGGTTTTTCAAATCCTTCACGCGTGCCTAAAACACTTTTAAGCTTAATGATCAGGAATACGGCAATCCCTGCCAAAACAAGAAGTTGGATCATAGGGGCGTTCATCTGGACCTCATTTCAAAGACTAAAGCATGGTAACATGCGGTGTTCGCCCCTATGTAAGGGCTGGGTGCAATCAAGTCTACGCACCCATAACGTCTATATGAGGGTTCTATGGGGTTATTTCTATTATTTGTTGCAGTTCCACTGATTGAAATTGCACTTTTTATCAAGATTGGTGGTTTTCTGGGCTTGTGGACTACGCTTGCAATCGTGGTTGCCACTGCATTTCTGGGCACATGGCTGGTTCGCACCCAAGGAGTGGCTGCAATGAATCAGGTTCGCGGATCATTTTCAGAAATGCGCGATCCCAGTGAACCGCTGGCCAATGGCGCAATGATCCTGTTTGCGGGTGCTTTGCTGCTGACCCCGGGGTTTTTCACTGACGCTGTCGGGTTTTTACTGTTGTTCCCACCTTTTCGTGCCGCTGCGTTTAAATACGTCAAAAGCCGCATAAAGGTGCAGACTTTTACAGCGGGCACACCCCCACCACACCGTCAAAACCCGTCCTCAAACGTGATTGATGGCGAATATACCGAAATTACGCCAGATAAACCCCCTTCGGACAAGCCATCTGGCTGGACAAAGGATTGAGGCCTGTCACCGGACCTGCTAACCACTTTGCAACATAATTCCATCAGGAGAGACAAGATGGCCGAAAACGGTACTGAAGCCCCACAAATTAAAATGCAGGTTCTTGCGCAGTTCATCAAGGATATGTCCTTTGAAAATGCTGTTGCGCAAAAAGGCGTCGAGGGAGAGGTTCAGCCAGACATTCAGGTTCAGGTTAATCTGGACGCTAAAAAACGCCCCGTTGATAACCAGTACGAGGTTGTGGCAAAATTCAACATCACCTCGAAAAACAAAAACGGTGGCGAGCCGCTGTTTTTGCTAGAGCTTGAATACGGCGGCATTTTCCTGATTGAAAACGTGCCAGAGGATCAACTGCACCCGTTCTTACTGATCGAATGCCCGCGGATGCTGTTCCCGTATATTCGTCGCATCGTTGCTGACATCACCAGCGATGGTGGTTTCCCAGCGCTTAACCTGGAAAACATTGATTTCCTTGCGCTGTATCGATCCGAGCTGGCTCGCCGTGCGGAATCAGAAGATAAACCAAAAGCAGATGCCTAAGGTTTAGACCAAATTGCGCCGTCGCCCATGTCTTTTACAAATTTGTCATGGGCGGCGGTTTCTTCTTTGGTCAATTTAGAGGCCAGCGCCGTTTGGCGTGGACGCGCACGCCATCCATCATCAACATCCGACCCCACGGATGATGCATCCGTCGCCAGCGCAAAGCCGGATTGACGCCCGCCCAGCAATTCCAGATATACCTCGGCTAGGATTTCCGAATCCAGCAACGCGCCGTGCAGGGTGCGGGATGAGTTATCAATACCAAACCGGCGGCACAACCCATCCAGTGACGCATTGGCGCCAGGGAATTTTTTGCGGGCGATGGCCAGTGTATCCAGTGATTGGCTCATTGGAAGTACAGGCCGGTTGACCCATTTCAGTTCCGCATTCAGGAACTTCATATCGAACGATGCGTTGTGGATCACCAGTTGTGAATCACCGATAAAATCGATAAATGCCTGCGCGATATCTTTGAACAACGGCTTGTTCGACAGAAATTCATCGCCCAGCCCGTGCACCTCGAAGGCGGATGTTGGCATGGCGCGTTCGGGATTGATATATTGGTGATAGGTCTGGCCGGTTGGCATGTGGTTGAACAGTTCAACCGCGCCTATTTCAACGATCCTGTCGCCTTGGCTCGGCTCAAATCCGGTGGTTTCCGTATCCAATACTATTTCACGCATCAATTTGCCTTTTTATCTGTTCCAAGATCGTTTGAACCTGCGCCTTGGCTTGCTCTAACGAAGTTGTTTCAATCACATAATCCGCCCGTTTTCGTTTTTCGGCATCCGGCATTTGTTTTGCAACAATAGCCTCAAACTGCGCCTGCGTCATACCTTCTCGTGCCAGCACCCGATCCCGCTGAACCGCTGGTGGGGCCGTAACCACAACCACCGCATCCACCATTTCACTGGTCCCCGTTTCAAACAGCAAGGGTATATCCAGCAGCACAATATCTGCCTGCGCCTGCCCGATAAAATCGGCCCGATCCGCTGCGACCAAAGGATGCACGACCTGTTCAATCTGGCCCAGTGCTGATGCGTCATTGGCTATCCACTGTTTCAGCACCTGACGACGAACCGCACCATCAATGACCGCATCCGGATAAATCGCGCGCATTGGTTCAACCGCTGCGCCGCCAGTATCATATAGCCGGTGAACTGCATTATCTGCACCCCAGATCGGCACTCCAAGATCGGCAAACATTGTCGCTGTTGTGGATTTTCCCATGCCGATGGATCCGGTCAGACCAATAAGAAACGGAATATCCCTCATGTAGATAAAACCTCCGCACGCAAAGCATCGTCCACCACGGGCCGCTTGCCGAACCACCGTTCAAATGCGGGAACGGCCTGATACAGCAGCATGCCCAATCCATCCACCGTCGTGCAGCCCATTTGACGGGCCTTAATCAGAAATTGCGTATCCAGCGGTGCGTAAACCAGATCTGTCACCACCGCGCTGGATGAAAGCCCATCTAGTGGAACGCGAAACTCTGGCTTACCGACCATTCCCAACGACGTTGTGTTCACGACGGTCAATGCCCCGTCCATCATGTTGCCAGCCTTGACCCAGTCATACACCCTAATTTTTGTGCCAAACTCCTTTTGCAGCACATCCGCGCGGTTACGCGTCCGGTTGCTCAGGCGAATTTCTGTCACGCCAACCTCGATCAATGACGCAATTACCGCGCGCGCAGCACCGCCCGCCCCGAGCACCACTGCCGGTCCTGCCTTGGGGTTCCAGCCGGGCGCACCGTGGTGCAGATTTTCGATAAATCCGTATCCATCGGTATTATCCGCATGAATAATCCCGTCCTTGCGAAAAATTAGCGTGTTCGCAGCGCCGATCAATGCCGCACGATCCGTCACCAGATCGGCAAGGCCCAGAACCGCCTCCTTGTGGGGAATTGTAATGTTCACACCAACGAACCCCATCTGGGGCAATGATCTTATCACATCTGCCAAATCAACGCGGCTAACGTCCATGGGGATGTAATACCCTTTGATGCCGTTGGTATTTAACCAATGCCGATGCAGCGCCGGTGATTTGCTATGCGCAATAGGCGAGCCAATAACGCCGGCCAGCGGGATTTTTATATCGCTCATGTTTCCAGTATCCCCCGTTCTGACAGATACGACAACAACTCTAGCAAAGGTAGCCCCAGAACTACAAAATAATCTCCGCTTATGCGTGAAAATAGGCGGGAACCCTCCTCTTCCAGTTTATATGCGCCGACAGAATGACGAATGCTGTGCCAATTTCGTTCTAGATAGCTGTCCAGATACGCATCCGAAAAATCACGCATTTGCAGTTGTGTTTTTCCGATATGCCGCCAAACAGGCCTGCCCTTGTCATATATGACCGCCGCCGAATACAGCGCGTGTTGTTTCCCGCGAAATGCTTGCAGCTGTTCCCGCGCCTCGCTGATTGATGCGGGCTTGGACATAACCTTGCCGTCAAAATCAAGCGTCTGGTCACAACCAATCACCAATGTGTCCGGCTCTTTCATTGCAACTTTCTGTGCTTTGAATTCAGCCAAGGCGTCGGCAATATCGCGTGGGCTGGTTTTTTCTGCTTCAAGTGATCTTCGAATTGCGTCTTCGTCAATTCTGGCAATTGCGGTTTCAAAATCTACACCTGCATTACGCAGTAAAATCTGTCTGATTTCCGAACCGGATGCCAGAATGATGCGATCTGTCATGTTCATATCCCTGTGGAAGACTCAATGGATTGTTGGTGGGCGAATCTATGGATAACAACGCATTGCTATAGCTATGTTGGTAACTGGCCCAGTTGCTAAGCAGTTCACCATAGTTCCCCACGGTGGAAAAGGATAATGTTACGCTGTGAGTAATGTATGTGCATCAGGTTTACCCACAAAATCCAAAATCGTAGAACTATCCAGTTTCTTAGGGTTTTAACTGCTCAAGCATCTTTTCCACCATGTTATCTACATCATTTCCCATTTGGGATAATGCGGTGGATAAAGAAATAATCCACAGAAATTGACAACACTACATAATCATCATCTTTTCTTTTCTATATATTTATTATTAGTAAGGCCAAGAGAAGTGTAAGGAAAAACCATGTGGGATATGATAACCGATCTATTGTCCGACTATTATCTCTGGATTAAAACGCTACATATCATATCAGTAATTACATGGATGGCCGGTATTTTCTATCTGCCACGTTTGTTTGTCTATCATACTGAATCGGTTCAATCTGGATCAGAGACCGATCTTTTGTTTCAAACTATGGAACAAAAACTTTTTTACATGATCATGCGGCCTTCAATGTATTCCACTTGGATATTCGGACTGTTGCTTGTGGCTATTCCGGGGGTTGTTGACTGGTCTTTTGTCTGGTCGTGGACCAAAGCAGTTTCGGTTGTCATCATGACGTGGTTTCATTTTTGGCTCGCTGCACGACGGCTAGAACTGGCAACCGGAAAAAACACCAGATCAGGTAAGCACTACCGGATGATGAACGAAGTTCCGACCATATTAATGTTCGTTATCGTATTTTCTGTTGTGTTGAAATTCTAGGAATTGTTGACTCCCTGTGTCTGCACCCCTATTTAACCCATAACCCCGCCGTCCGGTGGGTGGTTTTTCACATCGCAAAAATGATTGCACGCTAGATTTGGTGTGCCAAGGACCTGTTCCCATGACCCAAGAAACGCTCGCTCTTGCTGACTTGAAAGCAAAGACACCCAAAGACCTGCTGATTTACGCCGAAGAGTTGGAAATCGAAAACGCATCAACCATGCGTAAAGGCGAAATCATGTTTTCCGTTCTTAAGGAACGGGCCGAAGACGGCTGGGAAATTTCCGGCGATGGTGTGTTAGAGGTATTGCAGGATGGCTTTGGTTTCTTGCGCTCAACCGAGGCTAACTACCTACCCGGCCCAGATGATATTTATGTTTCGCCTGAAATGATCCGTCAACGCTCCCTGCGCACAGGTGACACAATCGAGGGTGTTATCCGCGCGCCTGATGAGAATGAGCGTTATTTCGCAATGACAAAGATTACTCTGATCAATTTTCAGGATCCGGAAAAAAACAAACACAAGATCAACTTTGATAATCTGACACCACTATATCCGGACGAACGGTTCAATCTGGAATTGGATGATCCAACGATCAAGGATAAATCAGCACGGATCATTGATCTGGTTGCACCGATTGGTAAGGGTCAACGTTGTCTGATTGTCGCGCCGCCCCGCACTGGTAAAACGGTATTGCTGCAAAATATCGCGACATCCATCGCTACCAATCATCCTGAATGCTATTTGATCGTGCTTTTGATTGATGAACGGCCAGAAGAAGTGACGGACATGCAGCGTAGCGTTAAGGGGGAGGTCGTGTCGTCAACCTTTGATGAGCCAGCCACCCGTCACGTTGCCGTTGCAGAAATGGTGATCGAAAAAGCCAAACGTCTGGTCGAACATAAACGCGACGTGGTGATCCTGCTGGATTCTATTACCCGTTTGGGTCGCGCCTTTAACACGGTTGTGCCATCGTCAGGTAAGGTCCTGACCGGTGGTGTTGATGCAAACGCCCTACAGCGCCCTAAACGCTTTTTCGGCGCCGCACGGAACATCGAGGAAGGTGGCTCGCTTACCATTATTTCAACCGCGCTGATTGATACCGGCAGCCGGATGGACGAAGTGATTTTTGAAGAATTCAAAGGCACGGGTAACTCGGAAATCGTGCTGGATCGCAAGGTGGCAGATAAACGCGTCTACCCGGCGATGGACATCCTCAAATCCGGCACCCGGAAAGAGGAGCTGTTGGTCAACAAAATCGACTTGCAAAAAACCTATGTTCTGCGTCGTATCCTGAACCCGATGGGCACGACAGATGCCATCGAGTTCCTGATGTCGAAATTGAAGCAAACCAAATCTAACGCTGAATTCTTTGATTCAATGAACACGTAACTTATTGTTTATAAACAATTGGTTAGATGAAAAATGAGCACAATATTCGCCTTAGCGACAGCGCTTGGAAAATCAGGCGTGGCTGTCATTCGCCTGTCGGGTCCGTTGGCATTGGCGGCCGCAAAATCGCTTGCCGGATCGCTGCCTGAATACCGCACAACAGCGTTGCGTTCGCTAAGGGATGCCGATGGTGTGTTGCTGGATCAGGCGCTGGTTTTAACCTTTGGCCAAGGCCACAGTTTTACCGGTGAAGATGTAGCAGAGCTTCACCTGCATGGTGGCCCTGCGACTGTAAAAGCTGTGCTAAAAACTCTTGGTGATATGGATGGTCTGCGGCTTGCTGATCCAGGCGAATTTACCCGACGTGCGCTGGAAAACGGCTGTCTTGATCTGGCCCAGATCGAAGGCCTGAGCGACCTGCTCGAGGCGGAAACTGAGGCGCAGCGTAAACAGGCGCTGCGTGTGTTTTCAGGCGCGCTGGGCGATCAAGCCGAAAGCTGGCGCACTGATTTGATCCGCGCTGCTGCATTGCTGGAAGCGACCATAGATTTTGCTGACGAAGATGTTCCGGTTGATGTCACGCCCGAAGTTACTGCATTGCTGGATAATGTCATGTCAGCCCTTACCAAAGAGGCAGACGGGGTGCGTATATCCGAGCGGATTCGTGATGGTTTCGAGGTGGCGATTGTCGGACCTCCAAACGTAGGCAAATCGTCGCTATTGAACCGGTTGGCTGGTCGTGATGCCGCGATCACCTCGGAAATTGCCGGCACCACTCGCGATGTGATTGAGCTGCGGATGGATCTGAACGGCCTGCCCGTGACGATATTGGACACAGCCGGCCTGCGTGAAACCGATGATGCGATTGAGGAGATCGGGATTGAGCGGGCGCTAACACGGGCGAAACAGGCCGATTTGCGGGTATTCCTATATGATCAAGAGCCGCTTGATCTGCTGCTGCAGTCAGAAAAAGATGATATAGTGGTGCGCAGCAAGGGTGATACCTATGATGGGGATGATTTCTCAGTCTCTGGATTAACGGGAAAAGGTCTTGAAAAACTAACCACTCGTATCGCTACGGTTCTGGAAAATAGGGCGCTGGGGGCTGGAACCGCGATCCGCGAGCGGCATAGAATTGCAATTTTGCGGGCACTGACCGCTTTGGAAACCGCGAAATCCGAGCTATGCTATGGTATTGAGCGTTCTGAGCTTGCCGCAGAAGAACTGCATACGGCGATTCGCGCCCTTGATAGTTTGGTTGGTCGTGTTGATGTAGAGCAGATACTGGATGAAATATTCGCCAGTTTTTGCCTTGGGAAATAAGGATTGTTTCACGTGAAACATCAAGATTTTGACGTAATCGTCGTTGGAGGTGGCCACGCAGGTGCTGAAGCAGCCCATGCTGCAGCTCGCATGGGTGTGCGTACAGCACTGATTACCCTGTCAAAACCCGGTATTGGCGTTATGTCTTGCAACCCTGCGATTGGAGGGCTGGGTAAAGGCCACCTTGTACGGGAAATTGATGCGCTGGACGGGGTGATGGGTCGCGTGGCAGATAAGGCCGGCATCCAGTTTCGTTTACTGAACCGCCGTAAAGGTCCAGCGGTTCAAGGCCCGCGTGCCCAAGCGGACCGTAAAATCTATCGCCAAACTATGCAGAGCGAGATTTCATCTTGTGAAAATTTGCAAGTGATTGAGGGCGAAGTTACCGACCTTCTGATGAAAAATAACGCAATTTCAGGGGTTTCTCTTGCAGATGGCACTGATATCGGTGCACCGTCAATTGTTCTGACGACAGGAACATTTCTGCGCGGCATTATTCATATTGGTGACGTGTCGAAGCCCGGTGGCCGTATGGGCGATCAGCCTTCAATCAAACTGGCAGAGCGGCTTGATAGCTTTGATTTGGCGCTTAATCGTCTGAAAACAGGTACCCCGCCACGGCTGGATGGGAGAACGATCAACTGGAATATTCTTGAATCCCAACCAGGTGATGTTGATCCGGTTATGTTTTCGTTCCTGTCAAAAACCCCGTTTACGCGGCAGGTTTCTTGTGGAATTACCCATACAAACAAGGCTACACACGATATAATTCGTGAAAACCTTGAACGTTCTTCGATGTATGGTGGGCATATTGATGGAGTTGGCCCGCGGTACTGCCCTTCGATTGAGGATAAAATCGTTCGGTTTGCTGATAAAACCTCGCATCAAATATTTCTTGAGCCCGAGGGGCTGGATGATCACACGATTTATCCAAACGGGATTTCAACGTCGTTGCCGGAATCTGTGCAGGAAGATTACGTTCATTCCATCGTTGGCCTAGAAAATACAAAAATCCTGCAACCTGGCTATGCGATTGAGTACGATTACGTTGATCCCCGCGCCCTAGCTGCGACTCTGGAGGTTAAAAATGTGTCTGGCTTATATTTTGCAGGCCAAATCAATGGCACGACCGGCTATGAAGAGGCGGCCGCGCAGGGGCTTATTGCTGGCCTGAACGCTGCCCGCCACGCAAGCGGGGGCGAGTCGATCACCTTTAGCCGTTCTGAATCCTATATCGGTGTGATGATCGATGATCTGGTAACGCGGGGTGTAACCGAGCCATACCGGATGTT
Organism: Profundibacter sp.; assembly: GCF_056498605.1. Taxonomy (NCBI): domain Bacteria; kingdom Pseudomonadati; phylum Pseudomonadota; class Alphaproteobacteria; order Rhodobacterales; family Paracoccaceae; genus Profundibacter; species Profundibacter sp. The sequence goes on along the minus strand of NZ_JBSMEZ010000085.1, from coordinate 9,233 downwards.
TACATCCCGCGCTGAATTCCGTTTATCTTTGCGTGCTGATAACGCGGACCAGCGGCTTACACCGCTTGGAATTGAAATTGGGTGTGTTGGCGAAGGGCGAAAAATTACTTTTGAAAACAAGATGAAAGCCATCAACAGCACATTGTTGGATCTGCGTAATATGACGCTGACACCAAAAGAGATTGCTGCTCAGGGGATTAAAATAAACCAAGACGGAAAGCGTAGGGACGGGTTTTCCTTGCTTTCGTTTCAGGGTGTTGATTTTAATAGTCTTATTGCAATGCGCCCTGAATTGGGCGGTGTATCCAGCGAAACCCAACAGCAGATCGAACGTGATGCACTATATGCCAATTATGTGGACCGCCAACGCAAAGATGTTGCCGCAATGAAGCGTGATGAAGCGCATAAAATCCCAGATGGCTTTGATTATAGGGCGATTGTAGGTCTTTCAAACGAGCTGCAGTCAAAATTGCAAGCCGTCCAGCCAGCAACGTTGGACCAAGCAGGGCGTATAGACGGGATGACGCCAGCCGCGTTGACGTTGGTGTTGGCTAAAATAAAACAGGCACAGAGAAAGAAACGTGCCTGATGGGTGTCGATTACCGCGAAGAGTTCAAAACTGAGTTCAATGTTTCACGTGAAACATTAGGCGGGTTGGATCAATATGCTGCCTTGCTGGAAAAGTGGAATCCAGCGATTAACCTCGTCTCCAAAACAACTATTGGGACACTTTGGCAGCGGCATTTCCATGATTCTGCACAGATTTTTCAGTTTTCCCCACAAAATACCTGCCACTGGGTAGATTTGGGGAGCGGAGGTGGTTTTCCTGCCTTGGTACTGGCTGTGTTTGCGAAGGAATACAGGCCAAGTGACCGATTTACACTGGTTGAGAGCGACGTGCGCAAGGTTGCCTTCTTGCAAACTGTGATCCGCGAAATCGGGCTAAATGCGACAGTAATTGCTGAAAGAATTGAGAAAACTCCACCGCTTGAGGCAGATGTTCTGACAGCCCGCGCGCTTTCCTCGCTTGATAAGCTGCTGGAATACGCAAGCCAGCATCTTAAGCTAAGCGGTATAGCGATTTTCCCAAAGGGCGAAACATATAAAAAAGAAATTGATGGTGCTTTTGGCCTCTGGAACTTTGATGTAGAAGAATTTACAAGCAAAACAAACCCGAACGGCGCAATATTAAAAATTGGAGGCATCTCGCGTGTCTGACCCGACCCGGCCAAAGGGGCCACGAATTATTGCAGTTGCGAACCAAAAAGGTGGTGTTGGGAAAACAACAACAACGATCAATTTGGGTGCGGCGTTAGCGGCAGATGGATTTAATGTGCTTCTTGTTGATCTTGATCCACAGGGTAATGCATCAACCGGGTTAGGTGTTGAGGCTTCTCAGCGGGAATATAATACTTATGACCTGTTGTTGGGAGATGTACCGCTTGAGGATATCGTGCAGGATTCTGATGTTGAAGGGCTGCTGATCGTTCCTGCTACTACGGACCTTAGCTCTGCAGACATAGAATTGATATCAAACGAAAAACGCAGCTTTTTATTATATGATGCCCTACGGCAGTCCGCCATTGATCAATATAATCTTGATATTATACTGATAGATTGCCCGCCGTCGCTTAATTTGCTGACCGTAAATGCTATGGTGTCGGCAAATTCCATTCTTGTGCCACTTCAAAGTGAGTTTTTTGCATTAGAAGGGTTGTCACAACTGATGCTGACAATTCGCGAAGTTCGCCAAACTGCAAACGCAAACCTTCGGATTGAGGGTGTTGTGTTAACAATGTATGACAGTCGCAATAGGTTATCCCAACAGGTCGAGGCAGACGCACGCGATAATCTGGGTGATTTGGTCTTCAAAACGATTATCCCGCGAAATGTTCGCGTAAGCGAGGCACCGTCTTTTGCTATGCCGGTGATCGAGTATGATCCAACGTCAAAGGGCGCGCGGGCATATCGTCAGTTGGCAAAAGAGCTGGTGGCTAATAATTCTATGAAGATTAACGCAAAGGAACGTTGATATGGTCAATAAAAAACACGAGCGGCGTGGTTTGGGGCGTGGGCTGTCTGCGCTGATGTCTGATGTGGCAACTGACAATGCACCTCAGCAGGGTCGGGCCGATCTAAAGCAAGGCGACCAATCAATTCCGATCGAAAAAATTGCGCCGAATCCGGACCAACCACGACGCGATTTTCCTAAACAAGATTTGGAAGATCTAGCTGCGTCGATCCGTGAAAAAGGAGTTATTCAGCCTCTAATAATTAGAAAATTATCAGGAAAATCAATCTCTTATGAGATAGTAGCGGGCGAACGCCGTTGGCGCGCAGCACAGATGGCACAGCTGCATGAGGTACCTGCAATCGTTCGGGACTATTCGGATACCGAGGTTCTGGAAATTGCGATCATCGAGAATATTCAACGCGCAGATTTGAATCCAGTGGAAGAGGCAACTGGCTATCAGCAATTGATGGGTCGCTTTGGACATACACAAGAAAAACTGGCGTCTGTGCTGGGGAAAAGCCGGAGCCATATCGCAAATCTAATGCGGTTATTGCAGTTGCCGGATGAAGTTTTAGGGTTGCTGCGTGATGGCAAGCTAACCTCAGGCCATGCGCGGGCGTTAATTACGACGGAAAACCCTGTCGAGTTGGCTCGATTGGTCGTAAAAAAGGGCCTATCCGTTCGTGAAGCAGAACGATTGGCAAAGACACCAAAGGTAAAAACAGCAAAAAGAGCGTTAAAACTTTCCCCAAAAGATGCGGATACCCGTGTTCTTGAGGACGATTTATCAGCGAATCTGGGTATGAAAGTGGTTGTGGACCACACGACAGGCAAAGAGGCTGGAAAAATTACGATCAACTATAAAACCCTAGAGCAATTGGATGATTTGTGTCGGGTATTGTCTGTTACGCCGCTGGGCGTGTCCAAATAAATATTAGGACAAGGACAAGGATAGTTGCTTGAACAATCAGGAGCATCAACTTTAGTCCTAATAAGAGAGATATGCCAAAAGCAGCAAAGATAGAGACTGTGGCATAGCCCTTTATGCGCCTACTGATTGATCCGGTTGTTTGCCAATCCTCGATGGATGGTCCGAAAACCGGGTGAGTGACAAGCCAATGATGCAGCCGTTCGGAGGATTTGGAGAAACAGAATGCAGCAAGCAGCATAAATGGCACAGTTGGCAGAATCGGCAGAAAAACCCCAATTCCTCCTAGGGCCATCGAGGTGAGCCCACATATTAGCCAAATCATGCGCATGGGTTACTCCGTTAACAGCTCCCGGATGATAGCATTTAACAAGGGGCGACCGCGAGGGGTTGCAAAGAGTTTGTCATTCGCCAAACTGATAACCCCAATATCTATTAACTGATTGATTATATTCATGTTTATAGAAAAATTTGAAATTTTTTCATAGCGTTCCAGTTCAATCCCACCTGTAATACGCAAGCCCATCATCAGATATTCATCGGCACGTTCATGCGGAGCTTGTGCCTTGCGGGGTAATTCCCCTGAGCCGGTTTGTAAAACGTTATTCAGCCAGCCCTGCGGATTTTTTGGCGATTCCGTTTCATATCGCACACCACCCAAAGTCAGCCGTCCATGTGCCCCCGGACCGATTCCGGCGTAATCTCCGCATTGCCAGTAAATCAGGTTGTGGCGTGACTCAGCACCGGTTTTGGCATGATTAGAGACTTCATAGGCGTTAAGCCCCGCTGCTGAAGTTAAGTCTTGCGTTAGCTGATACATATCAGCCGCCAAATCCTCATCCGGTAAACCTTTCAGGCCTCCCGTAGCTAACCGGTCACCAAAAGCAGTTCCGCCCTCAACGGTAAGTTGGTAAAGCGATAGGTGATCGGCTGCCATCGCTAGCGCCTCCCGCAACTCAGATTCCCATGCCTCAAGTGTTTGATCCTGACGTGCGTAAATCAAATCAAAACTGATCCGGTCAAACACCCCCGCCGCCACCTCGAACGCCGCTTGTGCTTCGCTAACTGTATGGAGGCGCCCGAGCCGGCGCAGATCATCGTCATTCAACGCCTGAATGCCGATTGAAACGCGGTTTACGCCCGCATCTTTATAACCAGCGAACCTTCCAGCTTCGACGGAAGTTGGGTTGGCTTCTAGGGTGATCTCTACATTATTACTGAGCGACCATGTTTCACGAACCTTGCGTAGAATTGTATCCACCGTTTCAGGATCCATCAGACTGGGTGTGCCGCCGCCAAAAAATATGGACTTTAGAGGTCTGCTTCCGGTTTCTGCGCCTACCCGTTCAATTTCATGGCAATAAGCCTTTGCCCACTGCTTTTGATCAACAGACTTAGACACATGGGAATTGAAATCGCAGTAAGGGCATTTTGATTGGCAAAACGGCCAATGGATATAAAGGCCAAAGCCGCCGTGCTGCCAATCTTCAGGCAAAACAACCCGCAACCAGTTTTGCAAAAGCATCCGCGCGGTGGCTGATTTCCTTTTTGCGAGCAGGGTCCATTTCGCCAAAGGTCAGGGATTCACCGTTTGGTAGAAAGACCGGATCAAACCCGAATCCACGGTTGCCCCGCATTGGCCAAACAAGGCGCCCGTCGACGCGCCCCTCGAACACCTCGTCGTGACCGTCAGGCCAAGCAAGGCACAGAGTGCAGTTAAACGCAGCTGTTCGCGGTTCGGCTGCATTTTTGTCTTCCAGTAAATCCCAAACCTTTGTCATCGCCATTGGAAAATCACGGCCCGTAGGGGTTTCTGCCCAATCTGCCGTATAAACGCCGGGCGCGCCATCCAATGCATCCACAGTAATGCCGCTATCGTCTGACAACGCGGGCAGTCCGCTTGCTTTTGCAGCGAAATGCGCCTTGATCCGCGCGTTTCCGGCAAAGTTATCTTCAGTCTCGACCGGTTCTTCCAAATCCAACTCACCTGCTGAAGTTACCTCGATACCGAACGGGGCCAATAGTGCCGAAATTTCAACCAGTTTTCCCGCGTTGTGCGTGGCGATCACTAATTTATCCCCGTTAAACCGCCGCATTAGCTAACCGCAATCTTCTGCGCTGCCATCAATTCGGTCACGCCTTTTTCTGCTAGATCCAGCAGGCCATCCATCTGCTCGCGGGAATATGTTGATCCTTCGGCAGACATTTGAACCTCGATCATCTGACCATTGCCCAGCAGCACGAAATTGCCGTCAACACCAGCCTCGCTATCCTCGGGATAATCTAGATCCAGTACGTTTTGACCCGCATAAACCCCGCAACTAACTGCCGCCACAGGATCAACCAGCGGATCGGAAATGACATCCCCCGCTTTCACCAGCTTGTTAACTGCCAACCGCAGCGCAACCCAGCCGCCGGTAATCGATGCGCAGCGCGTGCCACCATCGGCCTGAATCACATCGCAGTCCACGGTGATTTGACGTTCGCCCAATGCGACCCGATCAACCCCTGCCCGCAAGGAACGCCCGATCAAACGCTGAATTTCCTGTGTGCGGCCGGATTGGCCATTCTTGGCCTCGCGGCGCATCCGTGTATTGGTGGCGCGCGGTAACATCCCGTATTCCGCCGTGACCCAACCCAAGCCCGAACCTTTCAAAAACCGCGGTACGCCAGGGTCAATCGTGGCGGTGCACAGCACATGCGTATCGCCACATTTAATCAAGCAAGAGCCCTCGGCGTGTTTCGTGATCCCTGTTTCAATTGAAATCGGGCGCATTTCGTCTACATTTCTACCAGAGGGGCGCATGGTGTGTCCTTTATGAATGGGTTAATACGAGATACCTGCGCTGATGCGTCAAAAGCAACCTGAAAGTGCGAGATGAGTGATGGTGGTAAAATTTTCGACGAGATGAACTCGCGTTCCCGCGAGGTGTTTCGGCTTGTGGTCGAAAGCTATCTTGAAACGGGCGGCCCTATCGGGTCGCGTACCCTGACCCGTGCGCTGAACGAAAAGGTTAGTGCTGCAACCATTCGTAATGTGATGCAGGATCTTGAACATTTGGGGCTGCTCGATTCTCCCCATGTTTCAGCGGGCCGCGTTCCAACGCAACAAGGCTTGCGGTTGTTTGTTGATGGGTTGCTAGAGGTTGGTGACCCGCAACAAGATGATCGCCAAAAAATCGATGCGACTCTTAGTGGCGAGCAAAATGACGTTTCCACAATGCTAGACCGCGTTGGTTCGGCCCTGTCTGGCATGACCCACGGTGCGAGCCTTGTTCTAACACCCAAACACGAAGCGCCGATCAAGCATTTAGAATTTGTCAGCCTTGCACCGGACCGTGCGCTTGTTGTTTTGGTATTCGCAGATGGTCATGTTGAAAATCGTGTCTTTACCCCGCCCATTGGCCAAACACCGTCGTCACTACGTGAAGCGGCGAATTTTCTGAACGCCTTGGCCGAAGGCCGAACCCTAAGTGAGCTTCGGGGAAGAATTGGACATGAAATTAAAACCAGACGTCAGGAAATTGATTCACTTGCCCGTGAGCTGGTCGAAAGCGGCTTTGCGTTGTGGGATGACGAGGGCGGCAGTTACGAGCGCCTGATTGTCCGTGGCCGTGCGAATCTGCTGGACGATGATGCCGAAGCGGCCGATCTGAACCGTATTCGCACCCTGTTTGATGACCTTGAGCGCAAGCGTGACATTGCCGAATTCCTTGAATTAACCGAGGAAGGTGAGGGTGTACGCATTTTTATTGGCTCCGAGAACAAACTATTCTCACTTTCGGGTTCCTCTTTGGTGGTTTCTCCCTATATGAACTCTGATCGAAAGATTATTGGTGCGGTCGGTGTTATTGGCCCAACCCGCCTGAATTATGGACGGATCGTGCCGATTGTGGATTATACGGCGCAACTGGTTGGAAAGCTGATTTCAGATCAGGGCTAGGGAAAAGAAAATGGCAGACGCAAACAAAGAAGAATTTCTGGATGACATCGAATCGCTTGAGGCGGAGTTGGACCGCATCGAGGAAGACGATGCGGCGCAGGAAGTTGATGAGCTGGAACAAATGCGGGCCGAGCGTGACGAGTTCAAAGACCGCTTTATGCGTGCTTTGGCGGATGCTGAAAACTCCCGCAAGCGGAGCGACCGTGACCGTCGCGAGGCCGAGCAATACGGGGGATCAAAACTGGCCCGCGATATGCTGCCGGTTTACGACAATATGAAGCGCGCACTTGAATCTGCAACGGACGAGCAACGCGCTGCATCCGCCGCGCTGATCGAAGGTGTCGAGCTGACCATGCGTGAATTGCTGAATGTGTTTTCCAAACACGGGATGACGATTATTGCACCCCAGATTGGCGACCGATTTGACCCGAATATCCACGAATCCATGTTCGAGGCGCCCCTGCCCGACACCAAGGCGGGCGATATCATTCAGGTTTCTGCCGAAGGATTCATGCTGCATGACCGCTTGCTGAGACCGGCGCAGGTTGGTGTGTCGTCCACGCCGAAATCCTAAGGTTCAAGCCCTTTCAATTCATAGAGCAATGTCAGCGCTTCTTTCGGGGTTAAATCATCCGGCAGGATGTCCTTTAGGCGGGCTTCAATCTCTGAGTCTTTGATCTGCACTGGTATAGGTGCAGGTGTAGTGGAAAATAATGGCAAATCGTCGATCAACGCTTTTTGGCCAATTTTGCCCTCGCGTTCGCCCTTTTCCAGCATTTCCAAAACCACCTTTGCCCGCGCGACCACGCTGTCGGGCAACCCGGCCAGTCGCGCCACTTGAACCCCGTAAGATCTGTCAGCAGCACCTTTCTTGACCTCGTGCAGGAAGATCACATCGCCGTCCCACTCCTTGACCGTCACTGTGGCGTTTTCTACGCCGTCCAGTTTATCCGATAGTGCAGTCATTTCGTGGTAATGCGTGGCAAATAATGCGCGGCATTGGTTCACATCGTGCAAATGCTCTAACGTGGCCCATGCAATCGACAACCCGTCATAAGTTGCCGTTCCACGTCCGATTTCATCCAGAATAACTAATGCGCGGTCATCCGCTTGATTCAGAATTGCGGCCGTTTCCACCATTTCCACCATAAATGTCGACCGACCCCTTGCGAGATCGTCCGATGCGCCTACGCGGCTGAACAATTGTGAAACCAGACCGATATGCGCTTTAGTGGCTGGTACATACGATCCAATCTGTGCCAGCAGCGCAATCAGCGCGTTTTGCCGTAAGAACGTTGATTTACCCGACATATTTGGGCCTGTTAGTAACCAAATAGCAGCCCCGTCACCGCCACCGGCCAAACCACAATCATTGGCAACAAACGGCGCACCGCCCTGCTTACGCAATGCTCGCTCTACCACCGGATGCCGCCCACCTTCGATTTCAAACGTGCGGCTATTATCGACAACGGGCCTGCACCAGCCTTCACCAGTTGCCAAATCGCCAAACGCGCACGCTAAATCAATCTCGGCCAGCGATTTCGCAGCCAGCCCTATTGGGCCAGATTGCGCTAGTATTGCGGCTTTTAGGCCATCATAGAGCCGCTTTTCAATTTCAAGCGCCCTATTCCCCGCATTCAGAATCTTGGTTTCCATTTCGGACAATGGCACAGTCGTAAATCGGACAGCATTGGCAGTGGTTTGGCGGTGGATAAAGGTTTCAGATAGCGGTGCCGACAGCATCTTTTCGGCATGGGTCGCCGTGGTCTCGATGAAATACCCCAGCACATTGTTGTGCTTGATTTTCAGCGCGGCAATTCCGGTCTGCTCAATGAAATCCTTTTGCATCCCAGCAATCACGCTGCGCCCTTCATCCCGCAGGGTCCGCGCCTCGTCCAATTTGGCGTGATACCCAGGCGCTATAAACCCGCCATCCCGTGCCAAGATCGGAGGATCAGCCACCAATGCCTGCCCTAACAGGGCGAGCAAATCATTATGACCCCCCAATGCGGTCACAGCATTCGATAATATTTCCGGTAATTCCTGATCTTTTGTGCGTTCAGCAATCGACCCTGCTTGCGCCAACCCATCACGGACCGCCGTCAGGTCCCTTGGCCCACCCCGATCTAACCCTAAACGTGAAATTGCGCGGTCCATATCAGGGCATTTACGCAAATCATCGCGCAGGTTTTCTGCCAGCGCTTTATGCTCAATCATAAATGAAACACCATCCTGACGCCCATGGATTGCGTCCAGATTTCGTGACGGGCTGGATACGCGTCGTTCCAGCAACCGCCCACCGCCCGCTGTGATTGTGCGATCAATCACCGAGATTAGCGACCCGTCCC
>NZ_JBSMEZ010000084.1:0-11386 GCF_056498605.1 Profundibacter sp. | reverse complement strand
TGGGCTTTAGCGGGTTTCGACTGGCGCGACCGGTTCTGGCCTTTGGGTTGATCGTGGCATTGCTGACCGGCATTTTAGCCCACATACTGGTGCCGATATCCCAGCGCCTTCTGTCTGAACGCAGCGCTGAGATGTCGGAAAATATCACCGCCAGATTCCTGACCGAAGGCACATTCCTGCACCCCGCCGACGGCATGACCTTTTACATCCGCGAAATCAGCCCCGAGGGCGAGTTGCTGGACATCTTTATGTCCGACACCCGTAACCCCGACGCCCAAGTGACCTACACCGCCAAAAACGCCTTTTTGGTGCGCGAAGAAAACGGGCCTAAGCTGGTTATGTTTGACGGGATGGTGCAAACCCTGAGTCGAAATGGCAAGCGGTTGTTCACCACCAGCTTTTCCGATTTCTCCTATGATATCGGGGCGTTGATCAGCATTGGAGAACAACAGGGGCGATCAATCAGCGAGTTGTCGACGTTCGAGCTGCTGCAACCAACACCTGCCCTTCTGCAGGAAACCGGCGGAACCCGCGCCAAGCTGCTATATGAAGGGCACGAACGGTTTGCCCAACCCCTGTTGGCCGTTGTCACCGCATTGATCGGGTTTTCCGCCCTGCTGGTCGGCAGCTTTAGCCGTTTCGGGGTGACCCGCCAGATCATAACGGCGATTGTCCTGCTGGTTTTGATCAAAGCGCTGGACAGCACGATGATCGGATACGCCAGCACCAATGAACACCTTTGGGCGTTGGTCTATGTGCCTGTTGTGGCGGGGATGATTGTCGCCGCGGTGTTGCTGTGGCTCTCGGAACGACCGGGCTGGATTGCGCGTATGTTCTCGCGCAACAGGGGGGTGGCATGATCCTCTATCGCTATTTTGCCCGCCGGTTCCTGAAATCATTCATCACCGTTTTCGGCGTGTTCCTTGGCATTGTTCTGATGATCGATGTGGTCGAACAAATTAGCCGCTTTGACCGTGAAACAGTCGGCTTTGCCGAAGTCATGCAATTATCGCTTCTGCATCTTCCGTCACAGATGTATCCGATCCTGCCGCTGATTATGATACTGGCCACATTGGTGTTGTTTCTAGGATTGGCCCGCAGTTCTGAACTGGTGATCACCCGCGCCTCGGGGCGGTCCGGTATGAAAAGCCTGATCGCACCGGTGGTCGTGGCCCTGACGTTGGGTCTGTTGGCGATCACCGTGTTCAATCCGCTTGTCGCAGCCACATCAAAACAATACGAGGCCACCGCCAGTAAATACGCCAGTGGCACCGAAAGTGTTCTGTCCATTTCACAAGAAGGGTTGTGGCTGCGCCAAGGCAATGCCGAGGGCCAGACTGTGATCCGGGCACAGGGATCAAATCTGGATGGCACTAAACTGGTTGATGTCAGCTTTTTCAGCTTTACCGCCAGCGGCACCCCCCTAAGCCGGATCATGGCCACATCGGCCGAATTAACCGATGGCGCCTGGGTGCTGACCGATGCCAAAAAATGGCGCCTGCTGGGCAGTGCCAATCCGGAACGCGATGCACAGCAATTTGAGACCTTGCGGGTGACCAGCGATCTGACCGTTGAGCAGATACGCGACAGTTTTGGCGCGCCCAGTTCGATTGCCATCTGGGATCTGCCCGATTTCATTAACCGTCTGGATGCCGCCGGATTTTCGGCCCGCCAGCACCGTGTCTGGTTTCAGACCGAACTGGCCTTGCCGCTGTTGCTGGTGGCGATGGTGCTGATCGGGGCCGGGTTCACCATGCGCCACACCCGTTTTGGTGGCACAGGCCCGATGGTGCTGGCTGCTGTATTGATGGGCTTTGCCCTATTTTTCATTCGCAACTTTGCGCAGGTTCTGGGCGAAAACGGTCAACTGCCGGTTTATGTCGCCGCCTGGAGCCCGCCGCTGGCCGCTATCCTAATGGCACTGGCGCTGATCCTGCATCTGGAGGACGGATAATGTTGCGCACAATTGCCCTGATCATGCTGGCAGCCCTGACCTTTGGCGCCTCGCCCGCATCGGCCCAAAGCGCGAACCTGGCAACGCTGGTTGCCGACAAGGTCAGGGTTGACGGCAATAACACCCTGACCGCCGAAGGCAACGTCGAGATATTGAACGGTACCACACGGATCAAGGCCACACGGATCATCTATTCCGCCGCGGATGGCAGTATGCGCATGGATGGGCCAATCACCCTGATTGAGGGCGATAACATAATCGTGCTGGCCAGTAGTGCCGAACTGGATTCAGACCTGCAAAACGGTATTCTGCGTAGCGCCCGCATGGTGCTGAACCAGCAATTGCAACTGGCCGCCGTTGAAATAAACCGCGTCGACGGGCGTTATACCCAGCTCTATAAATCCGTGGCGTCCAGTTGTCAGGTTTGCTCGAATAACCCTGTGCCACTATGGCAAATCAGGGCGCGCCGGATTATTCACGACCAACAAGAGCGCCAGCTGTATTTCGATGACGCCGTGTTGCGGGTGATGGATATCCCGATCTTTTATCTGCCCCGCCTGCGCCTGCCTGACCCGACCCTGAAACGCGCCACCGGATTTCTGGTACCGAACCTCAAGAGTTCCTCAAAACTGGGCTGGGGGCTGAAGCTGCCCTATTTTATCAAGCTGGGGGATCATGCGGATATCACGCTAACGCCTTTTATCAGCACAAAGACCAATACGGTCGAACTGAGCTTTCGCCGCGCCTTTCGCACTGGGGATATCTCGTTTGAAAGTGCGTTCAGCAATGATGATGTCCGCCCGGGGCGGGACCGTGGCTATTTTTTTGGTGAGGGCCGGTTTGATCTGCCGCGCGACTATGTGCTGACCTTTGATGCCGAACTAACATCGGATCGGGATTACCTGCTCGATTATGGTTATTCCTCAAAGGACAGGCTGGACAGCGCGATTGGCATCCATCGGGCGCAGCGTGATAAACTGGTGGCGGTTGAGCTGATCTACTATCATTCGCTGCGGAGCACCGAAGACAACAACACCCAGCCAACAGTGGTCGGCAACGCAATATATCACAAACGGTTTGAGCCAGCCCTGCTGGGCGGGGACGCCAGCCTGCGGTTTGATGCCCACAGCCATTACCGTTCCTCGACACTTGCAGGTGACAGTGGTCGCGATCTGGCCCGTGCCAGCCTGCGGCTGGACTGGCGGCGTGGCTGGACCTTGCGCAACGGCATGGTTGCCAGTGTTCTGGGCGAGCTGAACATGGATTACTATAATATCGAACAGGGATTGCCGGGGGAATTGAACGGCAGTTACTTCACCCCTGCCGCTGCGGTTGAATTGCGCTGGCCCTTTGTCAAAACCACCCCCGCCGGGGTTTCGCATGTGCTGGAACCTGTGGTGCAACTGGTCTGGAGCGACGAGACTGCCGCAAACGTGCCGGACGAGGACAGCCGTCTGGTTGAATTTGACGAGGGCAACCTGTTCTCGCTGTCCCGCTTCCCCGGCGCTGACAGATACGAGCGTGGCATGCGGGCCAATGTTGGGCTGACATGGACGCGGTATGACCCAAAGGGCTGGTCACTAGGTCTGACGGTCGGGCGCATTTTTAGGGCTGACAATCTGGGACAGTTTCAACCCAGCACTGGTCTTTCGGGCACGGATTCGGACTGGCTGACAGCGTTTCAGTTGAAATTGCCCAACAACCTGACCCTAACCAATCGGGCGATCTTTGATAGTGGGTTTGATTTTGCCAAGAATGAAACCCGCCTGACATGGAAAACCGACCGGATCGGCCTTGGTTCCAGCTATATCTGGATGGAGGCCGAACCCTATGAAAACCGCCCGCTCGACACCTCTGAATGGACCTTTGATGCGGCCTATAAGATCAGCCCGAACTGGACCGGCAAGGTGGACTGGCGTTATGATTTCATCGCAGGCGATGCCGCCCAGGCAGGCGTCGGGCTGCAATATCGAAATGAATGTGTGAAGGTTGATCTTTCCCTCTCGCGTCGGTTTACCTCATCAGGTAGTCTAACCCCGACAACCGACTTCGGGTTGACCGTATCGCTCACCGGCTTTGGCACGAACGGCTCGGCACGCGGAACGGCTCGCAGTTGCCAAAAGTATAATTAGGAAGCACGACAGATATGACCATGATGCGCTTTTTGACCCTTTGTCTGACCTTTGTTGCCCTGAGCGCAACGGCACAGGCACAAAACATGTTTGCCCCAGCTGCAAAGGTGAATGAACAGGCTGTCACCAATTTTGAAGTTGATCAACGGGCCAAGTTCCTGACCTTGCTGCGATCCCCGGGGGATCCGCAGGAAGAAGCGCTCAAGGCGCTGGTGAACGAGCGCCTGCAACTGGCGGCAGCCGTTGCGGCGGGGATCAATCTGACCGATGATCAGGTTCTGGTTGGCATGGAAGAATTCGCCGCACGGGCAAACCTGAGTGTCGAAGACTTCACCAAAGCCATTGCCGGTGGCGGCGTGGCTCAAGAAAGTTTTCGCGATTTTGTTAAATCGGGGCTGGCATGGCGCGAATTGGTGCGGGCCCGTTTTGGCCCCCGCGCGCAAATCACCGAAGCCGAAGTAGACCGCGCGATTGCCCTCACATCGGGCAAAGGCGGCTTACGGGTGTTGCTAAGCGAAATCATCTTGCCAGCGAACACCCCTCAAGCAACGGCCCAAAGCCAGCGCCGCGCTAATACGATCTCAAAACTGACATCAACCGCCGCCTTTTCCGCACAGGCCCGCAGGTATTCTGCGTCCGGTTCACGCGGGCGCGGCGGACGACTGGACTGGATGCCGCTATCGAATTTACCACCGCAAATCCGCAGCCAGATACTGGCGCTAAGCATCGGACAGGTGACAGCCCCTATTTCAATCACCAACGGCATTGTGTTGTTCCAACTGCGTGGCATCGAGGAAACCGAGGCTAGCGAGGCAACGGATATATCGCTGGAATACGCTGCTTACTACATTCCCGGCGGACGCTCTGAGGCGGCGTTGAAGGAAGCAGCGCGCATCAAGGGACGGGTTGATTCCTGTGACGATCTTTACGGCATCGCCAAAGGTCAGCCCGAAGAGGTGCTGGACATCGACACCCTGCCAATTGCCGATGTGCCGCAAGATGTGGCGATTGAACTGGCCAAACTGGACGCAGGCGAAGTATCGACCAATCTGACACGGGCCAACGGACAAACACTGGTGTTGTTAATGTTGTGCGGGCGCACGGCGGAACTGGGCGAGGATGTTTCACGCGAGGATGTGCGGGCACGATTGTTCAATCAGCGGCTGGAATCATACGCCAATGGCTATTTGTCCGAACTGAAAGCCGACGCCAGCATCGTTTACCCATGAGCCGCGCCCCGATTGCGCTGACCTGTGGCGAGCCTGCAGGTGTTGGGCCCGAGCTGGCGCATAAAGCGTGGCAGGAACTGGGCGCGGATTTACCGTTTTTCCTGATTGGCGATGCGCGGCATTTACCGTCTGGGGTTTTTGCAATTGAAATTGCCGACCCAGCCGAGACCGCGAGCGCGGCTCAGCATGGGCTGCCCTTGCTGCCACACCGTTTTGCTGCGGATTCAGTTGCTGGCCATCCTGTTCCCGAAAACGCCCAAGGGGTGATCGATGTGATCGCACGAGGAGTTGAACTGGTGCAAACTGGCGCGGCTTCGGCACTGTGCACGGGACCGATCCACAAGAAGGCGCTCAAAGACGGGGCCGGCTTTGCCTTTCCAGGACATACCGAATTTCTGGCGCATCTGGCAGGGGTTGAACGTGTGGTAATGATGCTGGCGAGCGATCAATTGCGGGTGGTTCCGGTGACCATTCATATCGCGCTGGCTGACGTGCCAACCGCCCTGACGGCTGACCTGTTGGCGGATAACATCCGGATCACACATGCGGCGTTGCAGCGCGATTTTGGTGTGGAAGCACCGCGCATAGCGGTGGCGGGGATCAACCCGCATGCTGGCGAAGGCGGGGCGATGGGGGCTGAGGAAATCGAGATGATTGCGCCTGTGCTGGATCAATTGCGAAATGAGGGCATTAAGATTACTGGCCCGCTGCCCGCTGACACCATGTTCCATGCCCGCGCCCGCAAAGCCTATGACGTGGCGATTTGCATGTATCACGATCAGGCCCTGATCCCGATCAAGACGCTTGATTTTGATCGCGGGGTGAATGTGACGCTGGGCTTGCCGTTCATCCGGACCTCACCGGATCATGGCACAGCGTTTGACATAGCGGGGCGCGGCATAGCGCTGCCGACCAGTTTGATCGAGGCATTGAAGATGGCGGATCGGATGGCACTTGCACGGGCCACTGGATGAGAGGAATTCTATGCCTGCGGGCGGATATTTATGGAACAATGATGGGGGCGTTTAAATGATTGATGGCTTGCCTCCCCTGCGCGAGGTGATCGCAGCGCATGATTTGCAGCCGAAAAAGGCGCTTGGGCAGAACTTTTTGCTGGACCTGAACCTGACCTCCAAGATTGCCCGTCAGGCGGGGGATTTGTCGGGGTGTGACGTGCTGGAAATTGGCCCAGGGCCTGGTGGGTTAACCCGCGGATTGCTGGCCGAAGGGGCGCGGCGCATTTTGGCGGTGGAGAAGGATGCGCGGTGCTTGCCTGCTTTGGCCGAAATCGGGGCCACCTATCCTGACCGCTTGCAGGTGATCAATGCGGATGCGCTGGAACTGGATGTGTTGCAGCACCTGACACCGCCCATTCGGGTGGTGGCCAACCTGCCCTATAATGTCGGAACCGAGCTGTTGGTGCGCTGGTTAACGCCAGAACAATGGCCACCCTATTGGGACAGCCTGACGCTGATGTTTCAAAAAGAGGTGGCGCAGCGGATTGTGGCGCAGCCTGGCAGCAAGGCCTATGGGCGATTGGCGATCCTGTCGCAATGGCGCTGTGATGTGCGCATGGTGATGACGCTGCCCCCCGAAGCATTCACCCCGCCGCCCAAAGTGCATTCGGCGGTGGTGCATTTGCAACGCTTGGAACACCCGCGTTTCAATGCCGATGCACAGGTGCTCAGCCGCGTGGTGGCTGCAGGATTTAACCAGCGGCGCAAAATGTTGCGATCGTCCTTGAAGGGAATCACACCGGATATCGAGGCGCATCTGGTCGCCGCAGGGATCAAACCAACGTTGCGAGCCGAACAGGTCTCAATCGAGGCGTTTTGCGCGCTGGCCCGCGAGCTGGCAAAATAAAACCCCGCGACTTTGGCGAGGCTTTATGGTGTTTGTTACTCAGCGGCTTCCGGCGTGTCCGGCTTGTCAGCCTCTTGCAGAGGATTTGATTTGGGCTTGCGGGTGCGTTTGCGCGGGGCCGGTTTGCTTTCAGGTGTTTCCACCAGACCGTTGTCTGCGCCAGCTTCTACGGCGGCCATATCCGGTTGCGGAGCCGAGGCAGGATCTACCTGTTTATCGCCCCCCTGATTGGCCTGACGCTCTGAGTTTTGTTCCGCCCGTGCCGCATCGCGTTCCTGACGCTCGCTATCACGTTGTTGCTGACGTTCACGGTTCTGTGCTTCTTGCTGCTCGCGTTTGGCATCGGCCTCGCGCATGGCCTCGGCCAGCATACGGGTGTAATGTTCCGCGTGCTGCTGGAAATTTTCCACCGCCACACGGTCATTGGACAGCAGCGCGTCACGCGCCAACTGGTTGTATTTTTCAATGATCTGTTGCGGCGTGCCGCGCACTTTGCCTTCGGGACCGGAACTGTCGAAGACGCGGTTCTGGTTGTTGCCGTGATTCTGGCGACTGCGGTTTTTATTGCCCCGCGAACGTGATTTGGATGATCTCATGGTTTAATTGTATCCAGCCATATATGGGCTAATTCGCTTATGATCTCTGCCGCGCCTCTTGCGTGGGGTTATTCAAACCGGACCTTTACGATTTATGGTTACTTGCAACGTAGGAGCAGACTTAATTCCGTGTCGTTGCGTGGTCTTGGGTAACAAGTCTAACAGGGGGCTGACAAGTAAAAATTAACAAAGACGGCCCGAACAGGTGTGTTTTTGCCGTATATCAGGGCAATATGGCTATAAAATCACGCTTTGCTGCCCAAAACCACCCGATTGTGCCCGTTCATATCTTGCAAACAGGTGATTCCATCAAATCCTGCGGCGTCAAACAGGGCTTGGACGTCGGCGGCCTGCTTATGGCCGATTTCTACGATCAAACGTCCGTTTGCGTTAAGAAAAGGCATCGCTTGTGCCGTGATGGCGCGGTAAGCATCCAGACCATCCCCCCCCGGTGTCAACGCGATCAGGGGTTCCCAGTTGCGGACTTCGGGGGAAAGCGTGGGCATTTCTGCGGCTGTAATATAGGGCGGGTTCGAGACGATCACATCAAACTGCCCCTCAATATTGCCAAACCAGTCCGAGCGCACAAAACGGCTGCGTTTTTCCAGCCCCAGCCGTGTGGCGTTTTGCTCGGCGATGCTCAGGGCGGCGGGGCTGGTATCACTGCCCTGCCCCGTGGCTGATTTATTCTCGGCCAGCAATGAGAGCAAGATACAGCCTGATCCGGTGCCAAGGTCCAGCACGGTTTTGAACTCGGAGGTCAGCGTCGTTCCCACCAGTAATTCGGTGTCGGGGCGCGGGTCCAGCACATCAGCGGTGACAATAAAGTTGCGCCCGTAAAATTCACGAGTGCCTATGATGTGCGAAACGGGTTTGCGCGCACAACGCTCGTCTATCGCCATGGAAAAGCGGATCATCGCATCATTCGCTACTTCATCGGTCAAAACCAGCGTCAACGTGGAGCGATCAATGCCCAACGCATGGGCCATCAGGATACGGGCGTCATTGGCACCGTCAGGAACGCCAGCGGCCGTAAGCGCCTGAATGGCGGCGGCAAGGGCTTCATTCGCTGTCATGTTTCCATCTCGGCCAGCAATGTGGCTTGCGCGTCGGCTGTCAGCGCGTCCACCAACTCGTCCAGATCGCCTTGCATCACTTGATCCAGCTTATAAAGTGTCAAGTTAATCCGGTGATCCGAAACCCGCCCTTGGGGGAAATTATAGGTGCGGATACGCTCGGACCGGTCGCCCGACCCCACTTGGCTTTTGCGATCCGCAGACCGTTCATCATCCACCCGCTGGCGTTCCAGATCATAGAGCCGCGTTTTCATCACCTGCATGGCAATTTCGCGGTTTCGGTGCTGGGATTTTTCGGCACTGACCACGATGATACCGGTTGGGATATGCAGGATACGCACAGCACTGTCGGTGGTGTTAACGTGTTGGCCACCTGCCCCCGAAGCCCGCATGGTATCAATGCGCAAGTCGTTAGGATCAATGGTAATATCCACATCTTCGGCTTCGGGCAGAACCGCCACCGTGGCCGCCGATGTATGCACCCGACCACCGGATTCGGTGGTTGGCACCCGCTGCACCCGATGCACGCCGCTCTCGTATTTCAAACGGGCAAAGACGCCAGCACCTTGCACATGCGCAATCACCTCTTTGATGCCACCAAGCTCGGTGATGTTCTGCGAGATGATCTCGAATTTCCACCCCTTATCCTCGGCGTATCTCTGATACATCCGTAACAAATCACCGGCAAACAGCGCCGCCTCGTCCCCCCCCGTGCCAGGCCGAATTTCGATCATCGCGGGGCGGGCATCAGCGGCGTCTTTGGGCAACAGGGCCAGTTGTAAAGCGTCCTCTGCCACGGGCAGGCGCTCGCGCAAAACGGGCAACTCTTCCTCTGCCAACTCCTTCATTTCGGGATCAGTCAGCATGGCTTCGGCCTCTTCCAGATCGTCCAGCAACTGGCGGTATTCCACCACCTGCTCCACCACCGGTTTTAGCTCGGAATATTCACGCGCCAACGTGGCAATATCGGCACCAGCATCGCCTTGGGCCATCTGCGCTTCCAGAAATTCGAACCGCTGGGTGATCTGCATTAGTTTTTCTAAGGGAACCATGGGCATGTCTTGCCCGTCGAATGTGATTTGGTCAAGAGGCGGTTTATGTGATATAAGGGAGTTATGAAAAAACTTGCACTTATAGCGGCAGTTTTAGCTGCCCCCATTTATGCCCCCGCCTTTGCTGATGTCGTCGGCCCCGGCGGCAAGGTTATCGCCTGTTTTTGCACGGACCAAACCGGATCACGGGTCGAACTAGGCCAAAGCATTTGTCTGGATGTTGGCGGGCGCCGTTTTACGGCCCGTTGCGAAATGTCCCTGAACAGCCCGATGTGGCGCGAACAAAAAGAAGGCTGTGTGTCTTCCAGCCTAATCCAGCGCTTTCAAAATGCCCAGCCAGCCACGCACACGGGTGCTGTTTACTCCAAAATCTGACTGGCCAAATCGCAAGCGCGCGTAGATGGTGACGCGGCTGCCCTGCCCGTCAGCCACCGCTTGCACTGTGGTATAATCGGGAAATCCCAATATGCGGCTGCGGGTGACATAGGTGATCATCCCCTCCCCTACACTCCCCGCCAATATGCGAGTGCGTTTGGCGGCCAGTGCAACGGTGTTAAACCTCTCCAACATTTCGGCTGGCGGCACGTCATACACCTGCACAAATAACCCGCTACCAGCCTTAATGACAGGCCTGTCAGGCGTTGCATCCATTGGTGGCGGCACATGCAACGCGGCAGTGTCATGCGGGGCCATGCGAACGTAAATCAGCCCCGAAATTACAATCATCAACAATAACCACATGGTATTAATCACAAATTTCCTAATCATCGATAATTTACCCCCGGCAGGATCGACAGCATTTCAAACATCAGATTTGCCCCCGTCAGCGCGGTGTTTCCCGTGGTGTCATAGGGTGGCGACACCTCGACCATATCACAGCCGACAATGTCCAAGCCCTTTAAGCCACGGATCAGTTCCATCGCTTGGGGCGTGGTTAGCCCGCCGATTTCCGGCGTGCCAGTGCCGGGCGCATAGGCCGGATCAAGGCTGTCGATGTCATAGGTGATGTAAACCGGCCCCATGCCAATTTCCTTGCGGATTTTCTCGGCCAGCGGGATCAGGGATTTGTGCCAGATTTCCTGCGCCAAGATCATCTTGAAGCCCCATTCCAGCGGATCATCAAAGTCTTCGGCGCTATAACCGGTGCCGCGTAGGCCCACCTGCCAGACACGGTTCGGGTCAAGCAGATCTTCCTCGTAGGCCCGACGAAACACGGTGCCATGCACCTCGCGCTCGCCAAACATAGTGTCAGACACATCGGCATGGGCATCAATATGAACCAGCCCGACGGGCCCGTGTTTTTTGGCAATTGCCCGCAGGATAGGCAGGGTCAGGGTGTGGTCGCCGCCCAAGGTCATCGGCACCACGTCATACTTCAATATTTGGTCGTAATACTTTGATATAATGTCGATAGTTGCGTTCAGATTGAAGGTGTTGATCGCCACATCCCCCAGATCGGCACAGTTCAGACTGTCAAACGGGGC
>NZ_JBSMEZ010000083.1:0-4790 GCF_056498605.1 Profundibacter sp. | reverse complement strand
AACGTTCAACGCGCGGATTATGGCACTGCGGTTTCTGTTTGGCACGACCTGCGACCGTGAAGACATGAAGCGTTATATGCCGTTCCGGACGCAGCCACGCAGGCTGCCGACAGTGCTTAGCATCGAGACCGGCAACAACTCGTTCCGCTTCTCCCAGAGTAAAAACAGCCGCACCAACGAAACCGCAGCGCAAGCAAAGCCAACAGACGAGCTCGCTATATGAGGGCATCTCGCCTGTCGGCTTTGCCCTCAAACGGGGGTCAGTTTTAAATGCAAAACCCGGGTCAGTTTTAAACGCTAATTGACACGGTGGCAGACGTGCTGCGCGATTACGGCATGGAGGCGCGGAAAGCGGCGCCAAAGGATAGCCGCGCACGTCACGGTTAGCGCATTCGCAAGGCGCCGTCGATGCGGATCACTTCGCCGTTCAGATAGCCGTTTTCAACAATGAACTGCGCCAATGAGGCAAATTCGGCTGGTTTGCCCAACCGTTTGGGAAAGGTCACGTCAACGGCCAGTCCGTCGATGATCTCCTGCCCCAGACCTTCCAGCATCGGGGTCAGGAAAATCCCCGGTGCAATCGCCATAATGCGGATACCGTTGCGGGCCAGATCGCGCGAAACGGGTAGGGACATGCCCGCAATTCCGGCCTTTGAGGCGGCATAAGAAACCTGACCCATTTGGCCATCAAAGGCGGCAATGGAGGCGGTGTTGACAATCACGCCGCGCTCGCCGTCTTCATTCGGTTCATTTCCGGCCATTTCAGTCGCTGCCAGACGCAGTACGTTAAAGGTGCCGATCAGGTTAACGTTAATGGTGCGCTGGAAACTATCGAGCGCATGCGGCCCATCGCGCCCCACGGTTTTCTCGCCTGAAGCGATGCCGGCGCAGTTGATGCAGGCGTTGATTTTGCCCATATGCTCAGCGGCCAATTTGATGCCCGCCGCAACGCTTGCTTCACCAGTCACATCGACCTCGGCAAATCCTGCGCCTATTTCATCTGCCACCTCAACACCGCGCTTCGCATCACGATCGAAAATAACAACTTTCGCACCTGCGTCTCGAAAGGTGCGCGCGCATGCTTCGCCTAGGCCCGAAGCTCCACCGGTAATAATCGCTGCTGTTTGTTCAATCTGCATAGCGCCCTCCAATTAAATGAACACTTGTTCAGATACCCAAAACCCGCCCATTCTGTCCAGCCCTATAGCATTTTCGTTCCCTAAATATCCGCGCCGCAGGCATAGAACCTGTTATCCCACCAGATGAATATTAAACGCCGCCCGAATTTTGGCATCCAGCTGCGGATCAAGCGCGGCTTGCGAGGTCATCGCCAGTATCTCGTCCTTGCGCTTGGTCGCCGCAGGAACCAGCTCGGGCCGATCATATTCCTGCCACTCCTTTGGCGATAGACGGTTGGCAATACAGGGATACAGGTATTCGGTCTGCATCAACCCCAAGGTCTGCTCGTGCCCCAGATAATGCATCGGCCCGTCCATACAAACCGAACGCATCACCTCAAGGCTGATGCTATCCTCACTCACCTCAATCCCGCGTACACAGCGCTGCGCCTGACCAATCAGATCACCACCAAGGATCAGGCTCTCATGGCAAAACCCTAATAGGGACGCGTGCATTCCAGCCGCCTCGTAAACGATGTTCAACCCCGATAGGCCTGCCATCACATTGGAAATGCCCTGTTCCCATCCGGCTTGCATGTCGGGCAGTTTGGCATCCGCAATCCCCGCCGCCGCCCCGCCAGGCAGGCCGTAGAAATGGTGTATCTGGGCGCAGCCTGCAGTCAGCAATGCCTGCTCGCCCGACCCACCCGACATCGCACCAGTGCGCAGGTCTGATACAAAGGGCCATGTGCCGAAAATTGCAGGATAACCGGGGGAAATGGCGTTAACGTAAACGATGCCCGCCAGACATTCGGCCACAGCCTGCATGATCGCACCGGCGATCGAGGCGGGGGCCGTTGCGCCAGCCTGTCCCGCCGACAGCAACAGCACTGGCATTCCGGCGGCAATGCATTGCTCCATGATCTGGCAGCTTTCGGTGGCAAACCGCATTGGCGGGACCACGAAACAGTTGGAATTGGACACGAACGGGCGCGCCCGCCATTTATCCTCGCCACCGGAAATCATGTGCAGCATGTCAATGCCACCCGCCACATGATCCGGCTCAACAAACGATGTGCCGATGTGTTTGGTGGTGCCGTTCACACAGGCAAAAATGGTGTTCATATCCATTTCAAAATTATCGAGGACATCGCGGGCCACCATCGGGCGTTGCACGAAATGGATGTTGTCCAGCTGGTCAGCAATGCGGGCGGCATCAAACAGGTCTTGCAAGGTGCTTTCACGGTATTCGTTGGTGGCCACATCCACCATATGTACCGCAGCCCCTGCGGTGCCGTAATAAACCCGATTGCCACCGATCTGCATGTCACGGGCCGGATCACGACCATACAGGGTGACGGTTTTGGCGGCTTTGGCCAGCATATCCTCGACCAACGCGCGGGGAAAACGCAAGCGACCATCATCACCAAGGAACGCGCCCGCTGCCACCATCACATCGATGCCGCTTTGCGGGGCGTCGGCCAGCCCGATCTGTTCCAGCGCATCCAATGCGGCGCGGTGAATGCGCTCCATATCGTATTGTGACAAGGGGGTGTAGTTGCCGCCCTCCATTCCAGGTCGCACAGGGCGGATATCGTCAGCGAGCGGGGCGGCACGCAGGGCTACGCGGGCAGCGCGGCCACCAGAGCGGCGGGTTGGTCGTTTTGTCATGTCAGGGCTTTCTGATTGGGGGTGTCTAAAGGGTGAAGTCCCTATTGAGGACGCCCCCGCGCAGCCCGTCCACGCCGCGCTCCTATGGCCCGTGAGATCAGCTCGATTTTCCAATTCAGCTTTGTCATGACACAAACAATACCAACCCTTAATACGCCGTCTTGCCTGTTTGCGCCACATGGTCGCTTTCAGACTACCAGCGCCCTGATGCGCCCCCACCCGACGACGATCCACCGCCAAAACTGCTGCGCGAAGAGGAGCGCCGCGCGATGGTGTAGTTTTGCTCACGCCGGTAATCGCAATAGGTGCAGGTGGTGGTCAGGATACCGCTGCCTGACGTGGCGGTGCTGGCAGCGTTCATGACCTTGCGGTTGCGGCGCAGCCCCTTGCGTCCACAATTCGGGCACTTGCGAAAACGGGTAAAAAATCAGCGATTTTTCGGCGCATCCCGAAACCGAAAAAGCCGATAAAAATAGTGATAATGCCGGTCTTTTTGATGTCCCAGCTATTATCTTTGTCGGCTTTTTCTCTGGCCGCAATTGGCGCGGCCTGCCCATCAGCCAGTGGCAGGGCAATCCGGCGGATCACCTCGGCTGTGCCCAGCCGGATGCCTTGGGAATATTTGTCATTGCGGAATGATGGCAGGAAATTCTGGTCAATCACATCCCCAGCGGCAAAATTGTAGTTAGCACCATACCCAGTGCCCAGTTCCACCCGCATTTCACGATCATTACGTGCAATCAGAATCAGGATGCCGTCATTACGCGTGGCATCGCCAATGCCCCATTTATTGAACAATCCCGTGGCGAAATTTTCGATACTGGGGCTATTGCCATAGGTTTTGCGGCTGTCGATGGTCAGCACGGTGGCCTCGACCCCATGATCCTTGAACAGGGCTTTTAGCTGCGTGCGGATGACGGCCTCGTCCGCATCATCAATGACGCCCGCAAGGTCATTGATATAGACGTCTTCAAAGACTGGGTAGGTTTGGGCGTTGGAAAATGTTGGCAGTAGAAATAAGATCAGTGTAAATATACGGAGCATCTTTGCCCTCCAGTTAAATCCTTCAAAACAGTTGGCCCCATCATGACATCATCACGGGTGCAGTCAAATTGACCAACCTGCATACGAATCACAAATTGGCCCGCGCGGCGCGTCTGGACCCGTGGATTGTGTCATCATGTTTCATTGGCGCGATAGGGGCACGAGTGGAAGCGATTGGCAAGACCGGAGTATTCCGCTGACCTATGTATTTCCGCCTTGTGACGGGTCGCTAGTGTTGTGTAAACAGTCGCTTAAGTGCCATGTAAAATGGGGCGTGAACAAAACCAACAAGGAAAATACATTGGATATCAATGCAGTGAAAAGTTCGTACAAAGTATGGGCACCGGTTTACGATAAAACATTCGGGGCAATCACAACGGCAGGGCGCAAGCGCGCCATTTCGCATATCAATGCACGGCAAGGAAATGTGCTGGAGGTTGGCGTTGGCACGGGGTTGTCGCTGAGACACTATAAGCCGCATTTGCAAGTGACTGGCATTGATGTTTCCCCCCATATGCTGGCCAAAGCCCGCAAGAAGGTGGCCAAACGGGACTTGCGCCATGTTGAGGGGATTCACGAGATGGATGCCCGTGCGATGACGCTGCCGGACAATCATTTTGACACGGTTGTGGCGATGTATCTGGTGTCGGTGGTGCCGGATCCGGAATTGGTAATCGCTGAAATGGCGCGTGTCTGCAAACCGGGTGGCGAGGTGTTGATTGTGAACCATTTTGCCCGTGAAAAAGGCGCGTTATCGGTGGTGGAAAAGGCTTTTGCGCCCTTTGCCAGTAAAATCGGCTGGCATTCGGATTTTTCGATCCACAGGATATTGGGCGAGGATGAGTTGAGGGTGCAAGACCAGAAAAAATTCCCGCCTTTGGGTATGTTCACCTTCCTGCGGATGGAAAAGCAGGACGGGAGTGCACGGCTGCATTAGCCCAGCATTTTTTCCAACTG
>NZ_JBSMEZ010000082.1:0-10432 GCF_056498605.1 Profundibacter sp. | reverse complement strand
TGGCGCGGGAATTGGCGCGGATGAACCTGCCTGCCAATATATATACGCAGTGGTATTGGAAGGTGGATTTGCACAACCTGTTCCATTTCCTGCGCTTGCGGGCTGACATGCACGCCCAATACGAAATCCGTGTTTACGCCGATGCGATTTGCAAGGTGGTGGCTGATTGGGTGCCTGCGGCTTACGGCGCATTCGAGGATTACCGCCTAGGCGGCGCGAATTTGAGCGGCAAGGCGATGGATTGCATTCGACGGATGTTAAAGGGCGAAGAAGTGACGCAGGAGACATCGGGGATGAGTGCAGGCGAGTGGCGCGAGTTTCAGGGCGAGTTGAATGCGCCGGCTTGAGGGGTATTTCCGCCATGATGTGCTGCGCCTTTTGGATAAGAAAAGCGGCTGCATCGGGGTTGAGCTGGGCGTTGCCGCGGGTGGCTATTCCAAACGGATGGTCGAAAGCGGGCGGTTTGAGGTGTTCTTTGGCGTCGATATGTATGCCGATGGCCATGACATAAACCAGTATAAACAGGCGCTGCGCTGCGTCGGTCTGATGTCATCCTACAAGCTGTTGCGGATGACTTTTGACGAGGCGTATGACCTGTTCGAGGACGAGAGCCTCGATTTCATATATATTGATGGCTATGCCCATTCCGGTCAGGAAGGTGGAGACACCATTTATAAATGGGCGCGAAAGGTAAAGGTTGGCGGGGTGATCGCAGGGGATGATTACCACGATGACTGGCCATTGGTGCAGCAGGCAGTGAACCGGTTTATTGATGACAACGGCTTTGAATTAAACCTGACAACCGAGATCGAGCCGGATGCGGATTATTCGGAATATCCCAGTTGGGTGGCGGTAAAAACGGCGCCAACCACCCTGTCAGCACCACAGGCGTTGGTAGAGGAGGGGAAATCCGCGGCTGCCCGCGTGCATCGCAAACGGTCCCTTGAACGCCGTGCTGTCAATTTGATTGGCAGTGTGGTCGGGGCTAAACGTTTTGCGCAGCTTAAGGACTGGAATCGCGCTAGAAAACGACGGCGCAAGGCGCGGAAGTAGTATAAGTCGAAACAATCTGTTTCCGTCGGAGAAATTGACTCGGATGCCCATACTGTTATCGTTAATGCGATATTTGATACTGATCCAACGCATGATCAAACTTGGGGAACTATAATGATTGCAAAAGTAATGACTGTCGCACTTGGCGCGCTTGTTCTTGGGGCTGCACCCGCATTGGCGGAGGGCGCGCGGATTTACCCGTATTCAACTTCGGCCAACTATTGCCCAACAGGATTGCAGCCTATCACTATTGACGGGGTGATCTGTTGCGGCACGCCAAACCAGTCGGTTAGCTATCAATCGATGAAAGCACATCCTGTGCTACGCAAGGTGCGGGCACGCAGTGCAAATCCGGCGCCTACCAGCCGCATCGTTTGTCCGGTTGGTGAAAAAGGCTGTTATACAGAATAGCCTTTGGGCACTGATCATAGCCTGCTGAAATAAAAACACCCCGCAGCCAGAGGCAACGGGGTGTTCCAAATCTAAAAGGGTGCGGATCATCCCGCAGCCAATTTAGTCAACCAGCGAAATCGCGCCTGCGGATTGACGGCCATCACGGCCCTCTTCCAGCTCGAATTCAACTTTTTGGTTGTCGGCAAGGCCAGTCAGACCAGCGCGCTCAACAGCCGAGATGTGTACAAACACGTCTTTGCCGCCGTCGTCAGGTGCGATGAAGCCGAAGCCTTTAGTAGTGTTAAACCATTTTACGGTGCCAGTAGCCATTCCGTATCTCCTTAGTCTAGTATCACCGCCCGCGTTATGCAGCGGCTTGGTGCAGCAGTCTTTTAACATCGTCCGGCTGCTTAGATAAGGAGGCGGGTAGAATAAGAATAGCGTCACAGGGCACACATGGGGCCATTTGCGTAATAATACAAGCTTTTCTTTTTGGATATGTGGTTTGCGGCGGGTTTGTGCGCACGCTTAAACGTGGCCCGCAGGGGCAGGCCACGCCGATTCTATTCGCGCTACTGGCGGTTTTAGTCGACCAGTTTCAGCTCGCCCGCACTGGCACGACCGTCGCGCCCTTCAACCATTTCATACTCGATTTTCTGATCGTCAGCGAGGCCGGTCATGCCAGCTGCTTCGACCGCCGAGATATGCACAAATACATCATTGCCGCCATCATCGGGTGCAATAAACCCGAAACCTTTTGTCGTATTAAACCATTTTACGGTGCCGTTTGCCATCCGTTTTCTCCGTCATTTAACCCCCCGACAGCGAAATTACTGCAGGGTCGTGCAGCCAGTTCTCCAGTCTATCGGCTGCCCTAAATTACAGGACGGTCGTCAAGAAACCTGTTGTCACTGCCAAAATCGTAGGGTGATTTTGGAAAAAGGCAAGAAAAATACGCTCGCACTCAGCAACGCTCCGCTTATAGTGATGGTGAAAATTGTGAGAGCAAGATGAAAATATACGGGCTAAAAAACTGTGATACATGCCGCCGTGCGCTAAAGGCATTAAAGGCGGCGGGGCATGAGGTGGAACTGGTTGATGTACGAAAGGACGGGCTGAAAGGCGAGGAACTGGAGCGGTTCTTTGTTGTCTTTGGGCAAGATCTGGTGAACCGGCGCTCGACCACATGGCGCAAGCTGAGTGAGGATGAACGCAAGGGCAATCCTGTGGCGCTGATGCTGGCGCACCCTAGTTTAATGAAACGACCGGTGATATTGGAAGAGGGCGGATTGCTGACCCTTGGATGGGGTAAGGACGAGCAGAAACACTGGCGGATTAATGATGCGTAATGCGGCTTTGGTATTGGGGATAATCGGCGGGATCATTGGTATGATCGTCGGTTTTTTCAGTTTCGGGTATACCGAATTTGTTGATTGGGCGGGGAACGAAATCCCCGATACGTTCCAGCAAGTCGATAATGTCGGGTTGATCAAGTTCATGAGCCTGTTTGCGCCCTTACTGGCGATTGCAGGTGGGGCGATGGCGCGATCAAGGGCGATGATCGGTGGCGGCATGATGTTGGCGTCGGCGGCGGGGATGTATTATGCGTTTCATTTCAATGCGTTCACCATGTTCCCGATTGCGATGTGCGCGTTGGGCGGGGTGTTGGCGTTGGCCGCAACCAAGCCCGATGAGCATTGAGGAATTGCGCCGCCCCCTTCGGGGGGCGTGCTCCGTAGCCTCTGGCGGAGGTATTTCAGGCAAGAAGAAGGGGTTAGTCTGTGCGCTGTATCAGGCGGTCCAGTGATAGGGGGCCGGCGCCGCGCACAACCAGGATCAATAGCACGGTGATCCAGAACAGCCGTTGATCCATGATTACACCGTCCGATAGCCGGTCAAACCACGCCCCGTATTTTTCCACCATGTGGCCGTAGATGTCTGTCAAGCTTTGCACGATGATAAAGCCGATCATGCCAAGCGCAGCCAAACGGGTGAACAGACCGATCAGGATCAGCAGTGGCAGGACAAATTCGGCCCATGTTCCGGTAAGTGAAATGAACCACTGGAAGGAGGACATGGCCGCATCGTCATAGCCTGCGGCCTCGAATGCGTGCGGGAATATCTGGCCATAGGCGCGGCTGATATCAAAGAAACCAAAGAGACCTTCGCCAATTTTCAGGCGGGCCGAGTTCCAGAAATAGATCAGCAGGGTCGCGGCAAAGGTGAAGCGGGCCAGAGTGGGTAAGAACCACGGGCCAAGCATGTTTTCTAGTTTCCCGAATATCGAATTATGTAGTGAAATCAGCGCGTTCATTTGGGTGTCCCTTCGGTTGTTTTTATAATTGCGGCCTTTGATAACAACAGGCCGAGAACTTTGGTTAGATCAAAATCACCGGTGGCGATGGTCGCGGTTTTATCGGCCTCGCCGAGTGTTTCGCCGTTTATCAGGGCGGCGATAAAAGCGCCGCCCCCCGGGGGCAGCGCAGTGACTTCGGGGTCATAATCGGGGCGGGTGATCAGCACGTCTTCGGCCTGCATGACCGGCTTTGGTGCATCTGGATCGCTGTTGGCGTGGAACAGGGCCGCGGCGGGCCAGTTCGAGCGGATCAAATGCACCGAGGGGGCCAAATGCAAGCGGGTGGACAACAGCGCATCAGGGGCTATGGATTGCAGGGTTTGCGGATCAATCGCGGCCGTATCGGCAGCGTGATAGCTGCGGCAAAGTGCCAGTTCTACGCGGGCGACGTCTGACAGATATCTCAGATGGGCAACAGGCGGGAAGCTGTCCAGAAAGGCGGGCATGTTAGCGCCGTAAAACATCAGCATCGGGCTGTCTGGTTGGTATTGGCGCAGGAACACACCGGCCATTGCTGTAAAAAATTCATCGCCGACCAGTTTGCGGATCACTGGAAAGGTGACCTCTAATGCCTCGGACAGGCTGACTGCGACGTTATTGCGGTAGACGGAAAACCGTTTTCCGGCGGAGGCCCCTTTAGGGTCACACAACCCATCGGGCACAGGCAAATCAGCATCAAGAATTGCCTTGGTGAATTCGTTTTGTGTGACAGTCACGTTGCGATCCTGTCCAGAATTTGGGCCGCACGGGTGGCTTCGGCGGCGAGTTCATACCAGTCGGGGACGTTAGCGTCCCATTCGATCAGGGCGGGGCGGGGGCCTGTTTTATTCAGGGTGTAGTCAAACAATGCCCAGACCGGATCAACCACTTCGCGCCCGTGGCTGTCGATCAACAGCAGATCACCGGCATCGTCCATGTCTTCGTCGTGACCACCTAGGTGAAATTCACCAACATGTTCCAAGGGAAAGTTGTCGATATATGCAATGGCGCTGGTTTTTTGGTTGGTGGCCGAGATGAAGACGTTGTTGATATCAAGCAGCAACCCGCAGCCGGTGCGCTTTACCACTTCGGCCAGAAAATCGACCTCGGATAGGGTGGATTCAGCAAACGCCAGATAGGATGACGGGTTTTCCAGAAGCATTTGACGCCCCAGAACATCCTGCACCTGCGCGACATGATCGGCAACGCTGGTTACGGTTTCTTCGGTGTAGGGTAGCGCGATCAAGTCGTTCAGGTAGTGGCCTTCATGGGTGGACCACGCCAGATGTTCGGAAAATGATGCGGGGTTCAGCCAGCCGCACAGGTGTTTCAGGCGGTTCAAGTGATCCGTATCAAGCGGATCGTTGCCACCGATCGATAGGCCAACACCATGCACAGATATCGGAAATTTTTTGGCCAGATGGCGCAGTTGTGCAAGTGGACGGCCGCCATCGCCCATGTAGTTTTCAGCGTGGATTTCCAGCCATTCAACTGGGCTGGGGTCCTCCATGATTGCCGTGAAATGTTGTGGTTTATATCCGACGCCGGGGCGATTTGGCAGGGTTTCAAACTTCGAAAGCTTTTTGTCGAGCATTGGTTAAACCCTATATCAGATAGAAAAATGGCGCCTCTACATAGCATGCAAAGGCGCCAGATAAGTATACTAGGCAGGGACGTCGCGCTCAAGCTCTTCCATGGAACCCATGCGACCTTCAGGCAGCTCGATGCTGGCGCAAGTACCGGCAGGAACCAGCGAGAATGCATTGCCTTGGTAATCAACCGTCGATGTGCCTGCGCATGTTGTACCTGCGCCTGCTTTGCAGTCGTTTTGGCCGGCCAGTGCAACGCCGTAGCATTTTTCTTTGGCAGCAGCGGCAGCTGGAACAGTGGATGTGGCGGTCAGGGCGGCAGCGATAGCGCCAGCAACGGCGAGCGATTTAACGTGGTATGACATATGAGATGATCCTTAAGTTACGTTTCCATGTGCCGCTGTTTGCGACATAGGGAAACATACGGGCAGGGCATCCGTGCAAGCCATTCACATCGGCGTGTGTCACGGGCGCGTTATGATATATCAGGGGAAATACGCAGGTTTGCGCCGAAAAATGCGAAAATTCGCCCTCCCGCGCTGGAATGTTACAGTGCGGAGGGGCGGAATGTTACAGTTTTAGACAAGATCGGGTGCAAGCGCCTCTTTCGTGAGAGATGTTACAGCCTCGTTAAAGCTGATCACTTTGGTTTGCTTGTCGCCCAAGCGGCGCACGGACACGGTGCGTTCCTCGACTTCACGCATACCGATGGCCAGAATGACCGGCACTTTGCCTAATGAGTGTTCGCGAACCTTATAGTTGATCTTCTCGTTGCGCACGTCTGCCTCGGCGCGGATGCCTTTGGCGCGCAGTTCTGCGACCACCTCTTGCACGTATTCGTCCGCATCCGAAACAATCGCCGCCACCACCACTTGACGCGGGGCCAGCCACAGCGGAAATTTTCCGGCGTAGTTTTCGATCAGGATGCCGAGGAACCGCTCGAATGATCCAAGGGTCGCGCGGTGCAGCATGACGGGGGTGTGTTTGGCACCATCCTCGCCGACATATTCGGCATCCAGACGGTCAGGCAACACGAAATCAGCCTGTAGCGTGCCCAGTTGCCATTCGCGGCCAATCGCGTCGGTCAGTTTGAAATCCAGTTTCGGGCCGTAAAACGCGCCTTCGCCGGGGTCGGTCTCGTAGGGGTGCCCCAATGCCTTGATCGCATTTTCAAGCGCTGCTTCGGCGCGGTCCCATACTTCGTCTGATCCGGCACGCACCTCGGGACGGGTGGAAAACTTGATTTTGAAATCGGCAAAGCCAAGGTCCGCATAGACCCGCGTCAGCAGTTTGATGAACTTTTCGGTCTCCGAGGCAATCTGCTCCTCGGTGCAGAAAATATGCGCGTCATCTTGCGTGAACCCGCGCACCCGCATCAACCCGTGCATCGAACCGGAGCTTTCATACCGATGGCACGAACCGAATTCGGCCAGGCGCAGCGGCAGGTCACGGTAGGATTTCATACCCTGATTATAGACCTGCACATGGCAAGGACAATTCATCGGCTTTAGCGCGTTGGTGCGTTTTTCATTGGCGTGTTCATCGTCAATTTCAGTGGTGAACATGTTCTCGCGGTATTTTTCCCAGTGGCCTGATGCTTCCCACAATTTGCGGTCCACCACCATCGGGGTGTTGATTTCAAGATAACCGTCATCAATCTGGCGACGACGCATGTAATCTTGTAGGGTGCGATACAGGGTCCAGCCGTTGGGGTGCCAGAACACCATGCCCGGCGCTTCTTCTTGCAGGTGGAATAGGTCCATCTCGCGGCCCAGTTTGCGGTGGTCGCGCTTTTCGGCCTCTTCCAGCATGAACAGGTGCTTTTTCAGATCGTTCTTGTTCTGGAACGCCACGCCGTAAATGCGTTGCAACATGGGGCGGTCACTATCACCACGCCAGTAGGCACCAGCGATTGACATCAGTTTGAAGGCATCGCCCTGCACTTGGCCAGTGTGCTGCAAATGCGGGCCGCGGCACAGGTCTTGCCACTCGCCATGCCAATACATCCGCAGGGGTTCGTCGCCTAGAATACTATCAATCAACTCGACCTTATAAGGCTCGTCATTGTCCTTATAGAACTGAACGGCACGGTCACGATCCCAGATTTCGGTGCGCACAGTGTCACGCTTGTTGATGATTTCTTTCATCTTTTTTTCAATCACGCCCAGATCATCGGGGGTGAAATGCTCTTTGCGGTCAAAGTCATAATACCAGCCGTTGTCGATCACAGGGCCGATGGTGACTTTGGTGTCGGGCCAAAGCTCCTGCACAGCGCGGGCCATGATATGGGCGCAGTCGTGACGGATCAGTTCCAGCGCGGGTTCGGCATCTTTCATCGTGTTGATGGCGATGGTGGCGTCCGCATTGATCGGCCATTGCAGATCCCAGTGGGTGCCGTTCACGGTGGCGGAGATGGCTTTTTTGCCCAGCGAATTGGAAATACCACTGGCGATTTCGCCCGCCGTTATACCGGCGTCGAATTCACGTTTGCTGTCATCTGGAAAAGTGAGTTGGATTTGGGCCATATCAGGCGCTCCTCGTCAGTTTGGCGCCTACCAAGCGCCCGGTTGCGGGTTATGTTCATATGCGTTTTGGCGCGAGGCGCGGGCATTGTCAACGTTTTAGGCGCTGTCGGTATTGCGAGGGGGACAGACCCGTGTGGCGTTTGAACAGTTTGCGAAAGGCGTTGGCGTTTTCATACCCGACCGCATAAGCGATTTGATCAATCGCGGCGGGGGTGTTTTCCAACGCGCGTTGGGCCGACTGGATGCGCAGGTGTTGGACATAGGCCAGTGGCGTGTGGCCGGTTGCGCGTTCGAATCGGCGCAGGAAGGTGCGCTCGGTCAGGGCGACGGTGCGGGCCAGTTCGGAAATGCGGATCGGGGCGGTGAAGGTGCGCTCGATCAGGAATTGCGCTTGTTCAATGGGGGTATCACCGTGGGTTAGTGGCGGGTTGAAAGCGCGGTAATAGCGCTGCTCGCGCCGCCCTGTATCAACCACAAAGTGCCGCCCGACCTCGCGCATCACCGCAAGACTGGAAAGTTGCGCGATCAGTTCCAGCGCCAGATCGACCCATGACAACAGGCCGCCAGCGGTAATCACCCGCCCGTCGCTGATCAGGATTTCATCTGCATCGACATTGGCATCGGGGATGCGCGTCTGCAGTTTCTGTTCCAGCGCCCAGTGTGTGGTGACGCGGCGCTGGTCCAGCACCCCTGCCGCGCCCAGATAAAACGCCCCCGCACAAGCCGAGGCCATGATGCAATCGTCAGGCAGATTGCGCAGCCAATCGAGCACGGTTTGCGGCGGGTTCAGGTATTGGTCGTTGCCAAAAGCGGGCGGCAGGATCACCGCGCTGATTGCGGTGGTAGGCAAGCTGTCCGCAGTGACCATGGTCAAGACAATCGGTGTCAGCCCGTCGCGTTCATGCAGGCGGGCGACGTGGGTGAACATTTCTTGCAAGCCCGTAACCGCCGCGATGGACGCGCCGGGATAGTTTAGCAAGGTCAGGTTTATTGGTTGGTCGGCCATATGTCCGAATTGGAGTGTTTTATGTCAAATATGACACTAGCGCGAAATAGACGCGTAATACAAGTTGTCTTCGAGGTTAGTTTTTAGGAGTAAAAACAATGATAACCACGGCTTTGTTGATTGTTGACATGCAGAACGATTATTTTGATGGTGGCAAGTTCCCCTTGTCGGGCATCGATGCGGCGGCGGCAAAATCGGCTGAAATCCTTGCGGCATTCCGCGCCGCAGGCAAGCCGGTGATCCACATCCGCCACGAAATCCTACGCAAACCCGCGCCGTTTTTCGAAGCGGGGACACAGGGTGCTGAAATTCATTCGTCGGTTGCCCCTGCGAATAATGAGCCGGTGATCACCAAAAACTTCCCCAACAGTTTTCGCGACACCGATTTGCAGGATCAATTGCAAGCGCTGGGCGTCACCGATCTGGTGATCATTGGCGCAATGAGCCATTTTTGCATTGATGCCACCACCCGCGCGGCGGCTGATCTGGGCTATACTTGCACCGTGGCACACGATTCCTGCGCCACCCGTGATCTGGAATTTGACGGGGTCGCGGTGCCTGCCGCCCAAGTGCATGCAGGGTTCATGGCGGCATTGGCGATGGGATACGGTGCGATATTGCCAACCGATCAGGTGATTGCCGGATTGTCTGATTAGGCGCGTCGCGGTATGGTTCCCGTAAGTGAACCGGAGGCCTATGCCGTGATAAAACTAGACTACTTGACCTGCGATAACGGGCGGCGCATTGCCTATCATCAAACTGCGGGGCGCGGCCCCTGCGTGGTGTTTCTGGGCGGGTTCAAATCCGACATGGAGGGCACCAAGGCCATTCATCTGGAGGACTGGGCACGCGCACAAGGCCGCGCGTTTTTGCGGCTGGATTATTCGGGGCACGGCCAATCATCGGGCAAATTCACCGAAGGCAGCATTGGCGAATGGGCGGCGGATGCGCAGGCGGCGATCATAGCGTTGTGCGAAGGACGCCAAGTGTTGGTCGGCTCCAGCATGGGCGGCTGGATTGCGCTGCTGTTGGCCAAACGTATCCCCGGGCGCATTGCGGGGTTGGTTGGCATTGCGGCAGCGCCGGATTTTACCGAAGACGGCATGTGGGCCGGATTTTCGGATGCGCAAAGGGCGGCGCTGGTTGATACAGGGCAGGTGGCCCTGCCGTCGGAATATGGCGAGCCCTACATCATCACCAAAAAACTGATCGAGGATGGGCGCAACCAATTGGTGTTGCGTGACCCACTGACATTGTCGTTTCCCGTGCGCCTGTTGCAAGGCACGGCGGATAAGGATGTGGAGGTATCTGTGGCGCTGCGCCTGTTGGACCATGCTGATGGCGATGACATTCAAATGACGCTGGTGAAGGGGGCGGATCACCGGTTTTCCACACCGGAGTGTCTGGCGCTGGTTGAGGCCGCCGTGGTGGATGTGCTGGAAAAAGGAGACTGAAAGTGGAACAACGGGTCAGTTTAATCACATTGGGTGTCGCCGATATGGCCGCATCGGCGGGTTTTTATCAGGCGCTG
>NZ_JBSMEZ010000081.1:0-7678 GCF_056498605.1 Profundibacter sp. | reverse complement strand
CGCACGCTGGTTTTAACTCCAACAGCGGTTTTGACGGTGGTAATCGTCTTGTAAATCAAGCTTCTGGTCAAGTTCTGCGTTATAACAACACTTTCGGTGATTTCGGCGTAGCTTTGTCTGCTGAGATTGACGACAACGCTGCTGGCCTTGGTGGCATCAACACAACTATTTGGGGTGTTGGTGTAAAATACAATGCCTCTCTGGGTGGTGTTGATCTGGGTCTAGGTCTTGCTTATCAAGATGCAGGTCCTCAGGATGTTACGGGCCTCTCAGTTGACGCTAAATTTGGCAGCGGTTTCCGCGCAATTTTGAACTACTCAACATATGGCGGTACAAGCCCACTAGACAATCACTACGGTATCGGTGTTGGTTACACATCCGGCGCTCTGACTGTTTCAGCTAACTACGGTGAATTCACCGGTGTTCTGCCAGCTGCTGATGCAGACGGTTATGGCCTTGCTGTAAACTATGATCTGGGCGGTGGCGCAGTTGTCATGCTTGGCTACGGTTCCGGTTCTGTCGGCGGTGGCGCAAGCACCAACACTTGGTCTGCTGGCCTTGGTCTGTCCTTCTAATTTAGAAGAACAACCTATCTAAAAGAGAGCGGGCCTTTGGGTCCGCTCTTTTCTTTTGTGCGGGGTTCTGTTTGGTTGCCATAACCCAAACCGGAGCCACGCCTATGTCTTTATCCGAAATTCAAGACCGCATTCACGCCGAAGAGCGCCGTGTCGGGCGCGAGGTCGGTTCGACCCAATTAATTGCAGTTTCCAAGGTGCAGCCGGATGAACGGGTCGAGGCGGTATTGCGCGAGGGCCATCGGCTGTTCGGCGAGAACAAGGTGCAAGAAGCGGCGGGCAAGTGGCCTGCGTTTCGTGCGCAATATGAGGGTGTCGCGGTTCATCTACTGGGCCCGCTACAAACCAACAAGGCACGTCAGGCGATGGGGTTGTTCGAGGCGATCCATTCGCTGGACCGACCCAAACTGGCGAAGGTTCTGGCGAGGCTGGCGCAGGAAATGGGCCATTGCCCCGATTTGTTTATTCAGGTGAATACGGGCGAAGAGGAACAGAAGGCGGGGGTTATGCCTGCGGATGCGGACGCGTTCATTGCTGAGTGCCGTGATCTGGACCTGCCCATTGTTGGATTGATGTGCATCCCGCCTGCCGATGAGGAACCGAGCCTGCATTTTGCATTGCTGCGCAAGATTGCGGAGCGCAACGGTATTTCCGGCCTGTCGATGGGAATGAGCAGTGATTTCGAAGTCGCCGTGGCGATGGGGGCCAGCCATGTGCGGGTCGGGTCGGCCATATTCGGGGCGCGGGATTATGGCTGATTAGGCACGATCAGGCGGGTGCCGATGGTGATGCGCTGGACAATCCACAACAGGTTTTGCCGTGAAAAGGCAATGCACCCCTCGGTCGGGTGATGCGGTTTGCGCCAGATGTGCAGGAAGATGGCCGAGCCTTTGTGCGGGGTGGCAACGGGCCAGTTCCAGTCGGTGATCAGCACCATATCGTATAACGGGTCCGCACGGCGCATGCTCTCATGGCTGAACGGATGCGGTGTGCGCACCAGATGGTTATAGGCGGGGTCCGCCACGTCATCCGACCATAAATCACCCGACAGGATTGGCGTGGCCCAGCCTGTGGGTGGCAGCATCCGGTCGGGGCGATAATAGAGGCCCATGATCCGGTGGGTGCCCGCGGGCGTCGCGCCGTCGCCCTCGTGTTTATCCTTGCTGACGCCGCCGCACCCGATAGAGCAGGGGATCAAACGACCCATAAAACGAATGCCCTGTCTGGTTAGAACCAGATCGTCGGGGGTCATAACAAGTGGCCCGATTTGGTGGCTTTGGTTTTCAGGTAGTCCGCGTTATGGGCGGTATGGCCCACCTTGAGCGGCACGCGTTCGGTAACTTTGACGCCCTCGGCCTGCATCATTTCAACCTTTTTCGGGTTGTTGGTCAGCAGGCGGACCTGCGTAAACCCCATCTGTTTCAGGATGTCGGCCCCGATACGAAAATCCCGCTCGTCATCCTCGAACCCCAGTCGGTGATTGGCCTCGACCGTGTCAAACCCCTGATCTTGCAGGGAATATGCCCGCATCTTGTTGGCCAAGCCAATGCCGCGCCCTTCTTGATTAAGGTAGAGCAGAATGCCTGCGCCGTTATCCCCCATCTGCGCCAAAGAGGCGCGCAGTTGCGGGCCGCAGTCGCATTTCAACGAGCCGAGCAGGTCGCCAGTGAAGCAGGCCGAGTGCAGCCGCGCTAAAACCGGTTGGCTGCGGTCGGGTTGGCCAATTTCAACCGCATAATGTTCCTCGCCACCATCATCGGGGCGGAAAATATGCAGGCGCCCTGCGTCAGAAACCGATAGGGGCAGGCGGGCGCTGACCACGGGGGCAAGCGGGCTGTTGGTGGTCAGGATGTCGCGGGCGGCATTCAGATCAATGGCGGTCAAGCTGTTCTGGGCTGCAAATACAGGCCCGTCCTGAATGTCCAACACTAAAGAGGCGGGCAATAGGCGAGCCGATTTAGCGAGCGTAATGGCGGCGCGGTGCAGGTCTGCCGCGCCTTCGCGTTGCACCTGAAACGGCCCTTTCATCGGCATGCTCAGATCGTCCGCCGGATCGGCGAGGGCATGGACCCACTGCAATGTTGCGTCAGGCGGCATGACGATCCGCGCCACATCGCCATCATAGGCGCGGGCCTTCAGGGTCTGGCTGCGCCGTGCGGTGATTGCCAGAACGGTGGGGCCGTTTAGCGCCTGAACTTGGGCCAGACGTGCCGCTGACAGGGTTTCGGCAGCCAACACCAGCGCGGCATTCCCACCCTGATAAAACACCACAGGCACGCCCATGCGCACATCGGCGCGGGCGCGGGCCAGCAGTTCTGTCATATTGGGGCGTAGGTTCATCACCGGTCCTTGTTACAGTAAGTTACCGACATGTAGCGATTATTGCCGAAATGTGAAACATTTTGCGATTCTTTGACACGGATGCGTGAGAATGGACACGGATGCGTGAGAAACGACCCACAGCTATTGCCGTTTGGGCCGTTCAGGAACAATTGTAGTGCAAGCGAACGCGCAAAAGGAGCCAACAGATGAGCAACAACGTTAAGAAAATCCTTCTGGTCGATGATGACGACGACCTGCGCGAGGCATTATCCGAGCAATTGGTAATGACCGAAGATTTTGATGTGTTCGAGGCTGCCGATGGTGCCGGGGCGATGGTAAAGGCCAAAGAGGCGCTGTATGATCTGGTGATCCTTGATGTGGGCCTGCCGGACACCGACGGGCGCGAATTGTGCCGTTTGATGCGCAAACAGGGGGTGAAATGCCCTGTGTTGATGCTGACGGGGCATGACAGTGATGCCGACACCATTCTGGGTCTGGATGCGGGTGCCAATGATTATGTGACCAAGCCGTTCAAATTTCCGGTGCTGCTGGCCCGTATTCGCGCACAATTGCGCCAGCATGAGCAATCCGAGGATGCCGTATTCACGCTGGGGCCGTATACGTTCAAACCGGCGATGAAGATGTTGATCACCGAGGACGAGCGCAAAATTCGTCTGACGGAAAAAGAGACCAATATCCTGAAGTTTCTATACCGCGCCACCGAGGGCGTTGTGGCCCGCGACGTGCTGCTGCACGAGGTTTGGGGCTATAATGCGGGGGTGACCACGCACACATTAGAGACACACATTTACCGTCTTCGTCAAAAAATAGAACCAGATCCGTCAAATGCGCGCCTTCTTGTGACCGAATCTGGCGGTTATAGATTGGTGGCATAACGGCGAATCATGCCAACGCGATCCCAAAAGTGGGAACCGGTTTTGGGGTGAATTGCGCATATTATGAAGAGAGATCCCCTGTATGTCGGGGTTATGACATACACCTCCCTGTTGGACTGGCCCGGCCTTTGTGCCGGGCCTTTTTTTGCCAAAATCTAAAACTTAATGTTTTTTAGAAACGGATAAAGTTTAATCAGCCGCTCTGTCTCGCCCGGGGCGACGCGGGCCAACCACCACCTTCCAGTCTCATGCATAACAATAAGAATCGAGCTTGCGCTTGCAGTTTTGCCTTTGATGGTTGCCGACATGGCGTAGGGGAGAACGGCATAAATGGAATCCGTTCCGTCGGTGTTTTGTGCGTCTGTTACGTTCAGGTCGGACAGGTCTATGTCAATGGATATGGATGTTACATCGCTCATCGCACCCTTCATTTGCACAGCCATGACGTGGCGAACTCGCTCAGGGCCCATTCCTACTGATGCGGAAATGTCGTTTATTATTCTGGCGGGTATGGCATTGGTGATGCCACCCATTTCCATCATTTCCATATCGGTGATGAATTTTTCTACCACTGCATTTAAAGCGTCGTATTCTGATGGGGTGAGTTGGCGGGAATTTGCCGGTGCTACGGTTAATACGAGGGCAAGGATAATTCCGAGGAAGTGGTGCATGGCTGATCCTATTTTGTTTAGTCTAGCCTAAGCCGTGCCAACCCATAAATAAATAGCCCAATACCGCCGAGGGCGCTGACCAGAAACGGTAGGCGCATGGCTGCAGCACGGCCTAGATCGGGTTCAAACACCGCCACCAGAACCCCGCCGATCATTGCGCCAACCGGCATCGTGCCCCAGCCAAAGAAACGGTAGATGCTGTTAACGCGGCCCAGCAGCTCGTCAGGGATGGTGCGTTGGCGCAGGGAAACGGTGACCACATTCCACAGCACTGCCGCCAGCATGCCAATGAACAGGGCGGTGGCGACAACGTAGGGGTTTGAGGTCAGGAAGATTGCAAGGTATTGCAGCGGAAATATGGTCAATGCAAGTTTAACGCTTTTGTCCGCGCCATATCGTGCAACGATACGTGGGGCGATTAGTCCGCCAAGGACACCACCAGCCGCCCCAGCGGTTAAAAGAAAACCGTAGCCAGCCGCGCCAAGGCCCAGAATTTCCTGACTGAACAGGACCAATACCGTGAAGGCAATCATATGCAGCATGTTTAGTACGCCGAGCATCAGGGCAAGACGCAGGATCAATTTGTGGGCGTAAATCCACGCCATCCCTTCGCGCATTTGCGGCCAGAATCCGTCGGGCAGTTTCGGGGCCACGCGGGCGGGCATGGCGATCAGCCAGACGCACCACGCGGCGATGGCGAAGGTTACGGCGTCCACCGCAAAGGGCAGGGGCACGGCGTAGGCGATCAGCAGGCCAGCCAGTGGCGGGCCGACGAATTGACCCATGATCTGCTCGATGCTCCACATCTGGCCGTTGGCGGTTTCCAGATCGTTCTTGGCCACGATTGAGGGCAGGGCGGTTTGGGCGGCGTTGTCGCGGATCACCTCGGCTGATCCCAGCAGGAAGGCGGCGGCACATAGGCCAAGGATCAGAGTGAACGCCTGATCCGCGTTTTCAGGCAGCGGCAGGGCGGGGCCGGACAGGATCAACCCGACCACCCCGAACGTCAGCAACAGGCGCAGGATATCGGCCTGCACCATCAGGCGTTGGCGATTGGCGCGATCCGTGATCACGCCTGCAGGGATGGCAAACAGGAACCACGGTAGCCGCGTGGCGGCGGCAACCAGCGCGATCAGCACCGGATCGCGGGTGATCAGGGTTGCCAGCCACGGGAATGCCAGCGCCGAAATGCCATCGCCCAGATTGGACACCGCCGTAGCGGTAAACAGCAGGCGATAGTTTTTGTTAACGGCTAGCAGCATCAGGCGGCCCTATTCATGTGTCAGAACGGCCTCGAAGTGGCCTGTGATATGGGTGGTGTCGGCTTTATCCAGTGTGACGCCGAAATCATCGGTGAACAATAGGGTGACGTTGAAATCACCTTTGACGGTGAGGGTGTCATCGCTCAATGCGACCTGTTGCAGCGCAATAATCGAACCTGCGCCGTGGCCTAATGTGACATAGGCTCCCTTGGCTGCGTTTTTGTAATAAACGATATCGACCTCGCTTACGACCTGCGCCCCCGTCGGCTCGAACAGGTAAAACTGGATGGTCAG
The DNA here is from genome assembly GCF_056498605.1 of Profundibacter sp. Lineage (NCBI taxonomy): Bacteria > Pseudomonadati > Pseudomonadota > Alphaproteobacteria > Rhodobacterales > Paracoccaceae > Profundibacter > Profundibacter sp. Next base: position 1,658 of record NZ_JBSMEZ010000081.1, on the reverse strand, counting down.
CGCGCCTTGGAATTCTTTGATGGTATCGGGGCTGGCGTGACCAAACAGGGTGAGGATGGCTGTGGTTGTGTCCCCGCTCCATTTGCTTTTGCTGTGCTGATCCTGGCTGGTTAAATACCACGTCACATCACCTGATGTGATGCTGCCTGTCACCTGCTGGGCCAGTGCGGGCAGGGCCAGCAGGGAAATGATGAAAGCCAACAAGATGCGCGTCATTGGGCCAATCTAGCGGGTGCTTGCCAAATGCGCAAAAGAAATGCGAGGCAGGTTGAGGTCTGTGGCTGCTTTGCCTAATCTGGCCAAACCTAATCATAAGCGAGCAGAACATGTCATTCACCGTTGCCACCTGGAATATCAACTCGGTTCGCCTGCGCGAACCATTGGTTTTGAAACTGCTGGAAGAAGAAGCACCAGACGTTCTGTGCTTGCAGGAATGCAAATCACCAGTGGAAAAGATGCCGACCGAGGGGTTTGCCGCGATTGGCTACACCCACATGATTGCCAACGGGCAAAAGGGCTATAACGGGGTGCTGATCCTGTCGCGGTTGCCGATGGTGGACGCGGGGCGGCATGATTTTGCCAATCTGGGCCATGCGCGGCATGTTGCGGCGCGTCTGGAAAACGGCGTGACCATTCATAACCACTATGTGCCCGCAGGTGGTGATGTGGCCGACCGCGAGGTGAACGAGAAGTTCGGCCAAAAGCTGGATTACCTGACTGACATGCGGGATGATTTCCGCGCCAACATGCCGGAACGCTCGATTTTGGTCGGGGATTTGAACATCGCCCCGCGCGAGGATGATGTCTGGGATCACAAGAAACTGCTGAAGGTGGTTTCACACACCCCTGTCGAAGTTGCCGCCTTGCAGGAAACGCAAGAGGCGGGCAATTGGGTCGACGTGACCCGCGCCGATATTCCTGAAGGCAAGCTATACAGCTGGTGGTCTTATCGCGCCCGCGACTGGGATGTGGCGGATAAGGGTCGCCGTCTGGACCATGTCTGGGCCACGGCGGATATTGCCGCATCGGGCCATTCCAGCCGTGTGGTGCGCCATGTGCGTGGATGGGAAAAACCCAGCGATCACGCGCCGATCTTTGCAACGTTTGATCTGTAGGGCTAACGCAGCCCTTCCCACCACGGATTGGGCTGCACGGGTGCTCCAAGGGTGACACATTCGCCAAAATGCGGCGTCAGCAGCGGGGTGGCGTGGCTGTCTGCCAACTCCTTGATCCTCTCGAGCGGGTTTTTCCAGGTGTGGAACGCCAGCCGAAAGGTGCCGTTATGGATCGGCATCAAAGTGCCGCTGCCCGGATTGTGGCCCAGATCATGAAATGCCTGCATCATCTGCGGCGGGGTCATATGCATATGCGGCCAGAGATCGTCATATGCGCCACATTCAAGCAGGGTCAGATCAAAGGGGCCATGCGCCTTACCGATCTTTGCAAAGCCGTCAAAATAGCCTGAATCACTGCCAAAGAAAATGCGCGTGCCCTTGTGCCGCAACACAAACGACGCCCCGAAAAATGCTGGCTGGGGGTGGCGGTGATATTCAGGCTGCCATGATCATGACTTTGCCACCAGTCAAGCTCGGTAATCTTGCTTGCGGGCACCCCCCACCGTTGCAGATATTTGGCAAGACCCAGCGGGGTGATGAACT
>NZ_JBSMEZ010000080.1:0-29440 GCF_056498605.1 Profundibacter sp. | reverse complement strand
GCAACTGCATCGAAACCACGTCCGAACCTGCGCCCGCCTCGGACATCGCAAGTGCGCCAACATGTTCGCCCGAAATCAGTTTGGGTAGATATTTCATCTTCTGTTCCTGGGTTCCATTGCGCTTGATCTGGTTAACGCACAGATTGGAGTGCGCCCCGTAGGACAGGCTGATACTGGCGCTGGCCCGCGCAATTTCCTCGACCACCACAACATGCGCCAGATAAGACATATCCGCGCCGCCATACTGTTCCGGTGTGGTGACCCCCAGCAGGCCCATCTCGCCAAACTCGCGCCACAGCTCGTTGGGGAATTCGTTGCTCAGATCCACAGCTGCCGCCATCGGCTTGATCCGCTCTTGTGCAAACCGATGCACCATGTCGCGGATCGCATTCACATCCTCGCCCAGATCGAAATTCATCACAGCGTTAAACATGGCGACTCCAGTCAGTTATTGAACGTTTGTTCAATTAATTAACCAAAGCCGTGATTCGGGTCACTGGGCTCCCTCTTTCTTCTTTTTCCAAATACCTGCGCCGCAGGCATAAAAAAGGCGCTGTCCCCGTCAGGGGGCAGCGCCTTGGGGCGACGCGCGTAGCGCGGCGCAAACCCTGATAAACCCTAGGCAGGAACCATCATGCCCTTGCTCTTGGCCAAATCCCGCATCCGGGTCTGGATTTTCTCGAACGCCCGCACTTCGATCTGGCGGATACGTTCGCGCGAAACATCATACTGACCAGAAAGTGTCTCCAGCGTCACCGGCTTATCCTTCAAACGGCGCTGCTCCAGAATGTCCTTCTCACGATCATTCAGCACATCCATCGCCTCAACCAGCAATTCACGGCGCACGTCCAACTCGTCCTTGTCGGCATAGTCACCGGCTTGATCGGCATCTTCATCCTCCAGCCAGTCCTGCCATTGCATGGTGCCTTCACCCTCTGACCCAACTTGGGCACTCAACGACGCATCGCCCCCCGACATCCGGCGGTTCATCGAGATAACTTCGTCCTCAGTTACACCCAAATCGGTGGCAATCCGTTTCACATTCTCGGGCCGCAAATCGCCATCTTCCAACGCGCCAATGCGGGCTTTGGCCTTGCGCAGGTTAAAGAACAGTTTTTTCTGGGCCGACGTGGTGCCAAGCTTCACCAATGACCACGACCGCAGCACAAATTCCTGTATGCTGGCGCGGATCCACCACATCGCATAGGTCGACAACCGGAACCCTTTTTCAGGGTCAAACCGTTTCACTGCCTGCATCAGGCCGACATTGGCCTCGGAAATCACCTCGGCTTGCGGCAATCCATAGCCGCGATAGCCCATAGCAATTTTGGCAGCCAGCCGCAGGTGCGAGGTGACCAGCTTGTGGGCTGCATCAGTATCCTCGCGCTCGACCCAGCTTTTGGCCAGCATATATTCTTCTTCAGGCTCCAGCATTGGAAACTTGCGGATGCTTTGAAGGTAATTGTTTAATCCCTGCTCCGGTGACGGTGCGGGTAGTCTGGTGTAATTGCTCATACTCTGTGCCCCCTAATTGTAGTGATGTTTATAGGCTTAACATCAAGATAGGCATGGTTGCCGTGTTTTCAAGGTCGATACCCGTGTTTCGGGCCATATTTTAGTTCCATTAACTTTATATGAATACGCCAGAATAGAATATCTATATATGTGTCAAATCTTCACGCAAGCGTGCTTTTCTGTGTCAAATGTAAGGCGGCTCGAAAACGAACACTTCGGCCAGCGGCACATCAAAGGCATGCGCAATCATAAAGGCAAGCTCTAGCGAGGGTGCGTATTTGGCATTTTCGATCGCCACAATGGTTTGCCGTGTAACCCCTGCCTTTTGCGCCAGTTGTTTCTGGGTCATCTCGCCCGCATCAAACCGCAGCCGGCGTATGTTATTAGAAACATTGATCTTGGCCATGTTTACGCCGCCCGACGGTAAAGGATGAACTGGGTGGCCACCTCGGCCAAGGCGCTTGCAGCACAACTCGCAATGATGACCTGAAACACCGCAAAAATGCTCCAGCCCATTGCCAGCGCAAGAAATGCCGATACCATACCGAAAAACGTGAAATTGTTACCAACTTTTAACGCCTGCATTTCAATTTCGCGGTCGCGCTCGTCAATCAGAAAACTGGGTTTGGGCGTGTTGGTCTGTATTGCATCGAAAATACTGATCAAAATTGTCCCGATAATCCGCAAAATTATCCCGACAGCCATCAATGCCAAAATGGCCTTGCCAATCAGGCGGGTGCCTTCAGGGCCGTCAAATGCACCTGCGGCGTATAGGTCGGACACCTTCCAATAATAGGCGCTGAACAAAATCAGTATGGTGAACAGCGAGGCATATATATTTTTCTGCTGAAAGTTCATTAGGGGCTCCTGCTTGGTATGACTTACCATACCTTAAGTATGTGATTCTATACTTAGAGTCAAATATACTATACACAGGATCAAAACGATATAGATTACCTTACTGGCTGACTATTTGCGCAAGGCTTGCAGAAGGGTGGACATATCATCGGGAATATCGGCCTCAAACCGCATTTCTTCCCCGCTTACCGGATGCACAAACCCCAATGTAGCCGCATGCAGTGCTTGGCGTGGAAACGCACGTGCCGCAGCTTGGCCCGCTTCGCCCACTGCTTTCACCGCCAGTTTGCGCCGCCCGCCATAGGTTGGATCGCCGATCAACCCATGCCCCGCATGCGCCATATGCACCCGTATCTGGTGGGTGCGACCCGTTTCCAGCCAGCATTCAATCAGGGACGCCACCACAGGATTGCCCAGCGGCTCGATAATTCGCGAGCGCGTCACCGCGTGCCGACCCGAGCCAAACAACACCGCCTGTTTTTGCCGATCGTGTTTGTGACGGGCCAGTTGCGTGGTGATGCGCATGATGTTTCCAGGCTCGAAGTTCACACCTTTGACGCCGCGAAGACGTGGATCATAAGCGTCGGGTGCGCCGTAAACCACCGCCAGATAGCGCCGCTCGACCGTGTGTTTTTCAAACTGTGCCGCCAGTCCCTGATGTGCCACATCCGATTTGGCCACCACCAACAGGCCCGATGTTTCCTTGTCAATCCGGTGCACAATGCCGGGCCGCGCAACCCCGCCAACGCCTGACAGGCTATCACCGCAATAATGCATCAACGCGTTGACCAAAGTGCCCGACGGCGTGCCGGGGGCCGGATGCACCACCATGCCCACAGGCTTGTTGATCACGATCAGATCGTCATCCTCATAGACCACGTCCAGCGGGATATCCTCGGACTCGATATGGCTCTCACTGGCCACAGGCACGGTGATCACGACAACATCGCCCGCAGCAACCTTGGCCTTCTGGTTCACCTCGACCGCACCGTTCAGCACCACCTGTCCGCCCGCAATCAATTTTGCCAACCGCGACCGGCTGAGGTTTGCATCCTCTGGCACATCCCTTGATAACGCCTTATCAAGGCGCACAAACGGGTTGTCGGAAATGACAACGGTAATAGAGGATGTTTCAGCCATGAACGACGCCCCAGTGACAAATGATGAGCCGCAAGAGCCGGCCAACCTGAAATTTCTGCGCAAGCTGGTCACAGTTCTGACCGGCACGATGATTGTGGGCGTTGTAGTGATTATCGGGCTGATTGTCATGCGCATAACGAACCCGCCAGCAATCGTGCTGCTGCCCAACTCGATCACCCTGCCCGATGGCACACGCGCCACCGCCTTTACCCGCGGATCGAACTGGTATGCGATAGTGACAGACCAAGACGAAATCCTGATTTTTGACCCCAAAACAGGCGATATTCGCCAGACGCTAAAAATCCTGCCCTAACCACGCGCCAAGGATTTTTCAAAAATCCTTATAAAAAACCTTCAAGGTTTTTTGCGGGTCGCGCCCTAGTCTCGCTTCTTACCCATCGGTTTAACCGTCTTCTTCTTGCCCGTAGGTTTTGCAAACTTGCCTTTGCCTGATGCCTTGTGGCGTGGCTTCTTGGCACCACGATCATCGGCCCCTAGGTTCTTTGGCCGCGGTTTGCTGCCACCGCGCTTGGGCATTGCATCGGCTTCACCGCCAAATTTCGGCGCGAAGTCTGACTTGGGCGCCTCTTTGTGGCGCGGCTTGCTGTCGTATTTGGTCGCGGACTTAGGCTTGGCTTTGGCGGCAGGCTTGCGCTCGTCACTGTCCCATTTGGATTTGCCTTTATAGGCGGGGCGATCAGCACCACTATCGTCGTTATCCCACTTCTTTTTACCTTTGTAGGCCGGTTTGCCGCCATCACGGCTGTCGCTATCCCCAGCCTTTTTACCCTTATACGCAGGCTTACCGCCATCGCGGCCATCGCCATCCCACTTCTTCTTGCCTTTGTAAGCGGGCTTGCCGCCATCACGGTCATCAGAGTTCCACGGCTTCTTGCCCTTATAGGCTGGCTTGCCGCCATCACCGCTATCACGTCGCTGATAGGGGCGTTTCGGTCCACCGGATGGTTTGCCGCGGGGCTGTGGCGGCAAATCAGGAGGTGTATCCAGCACCGTCACCTTGATACCTTCCTCCAACTCTTTCTTGCCACCCAGCGCCTTGATAAAGTCGTTGGAAATCTGCGCGTTCAGCTGCACGAATGTTTCATCCGGCTGCATCCTTATGGCGCCAATGTCGCGCTTGGTGATATCACCCGCACGGCACAGCATTGGCAACAGCCAGCGCGGTTCGGCCTTTTGATTGCGCCCGATGGTCAGCGAAATCCATGTGCTTTCAGCAAACTCATCACGTGTGGCTTTGACATCCGGTCCCGTCACCGAAACTGTTTGCAAATCCTCGGGCGCTGACCGGCCGCTACGGTATTGCTCGATATAGGCGGCTGCGATCTGCTCGGGCGTGTATTTTTCCAGAAACTTGGCGACAAATTCACTGTCGGGTTTGTCCGAGACGGTAAAGCCTTCCAGCAAACGCTCGTCATCGCGTTCCTGCACCATTTTGGCGGTTGGCGGTGTGTCCCATTTGGCCGAAACCTTGGCCCAACCCAGCAAGCGCTCGGCTTTTTTGCGCTGGCTCATCGGCACGATCAGCGCCGAAACTCCTTTGGACCCCGCCCGCCCCGTGCGCCCAGACCGGTGCAACAACGCCTCTTTATTTTGCGGCAAATCGGCGTGGATCACCAGATCAAGGCCCGGCAAATCAATGCCGCGCGCCGCAACGTCCGTGGCGATACAGACCCGCGCCCGACCATCGCGCATGGATTGCAGCGCATGGGTGCGCTCGTTCTGGCTGAGTTCGCCCGACAGCGCCACAACCGACATACCGCGGTTGTTGAATTTCGCCGTCATGTGGTTTACCGCCGCCCGGGTGCCACAAAATACCAGCGCATTTTGTGCCTCGTAATAGCGCAGCAGATTGATAATGGCGTTTTCCTTATCGGCGGGTTTCACCACCAGCGCACGGTACTCAATATCGACGTGCTGCTTTTGTGCGCCCGCCGTTTCCACCCGCACCGCATCCGTTTGATAGGTCTTGGCCAACAGCGCGATGGGCCGCGCAACGGTGGCCGAAAACATCAGAGTGCGCCGTTCCTTTGGGGCGGCGTCCAGAATGAATTCCAGATCGTCACGGAACCCAAGGTCCAGCATTTCGTCCGCCTCATCTAGCACCACACATCGGATATCCGACAAATCAAGCGCGCCGCGGGTGATGTGGTCGCGCAAACGCCCTGGCGTGCCGACAACGATGTGCACCCCGCGATCCAGTGTGCGCCGTTCCGTACGGGCATCCATGCCCCCCACGCACGATCCGAACCGCGCACCGGTTTCAGCATAGAGCCATTGTAATTCGCGCATCACTTGCAGCGCCAATTCGCGTGTTGGCGCGATGATCAGCGACAAAGGGGCACCGGCCCGTTGAAAACTTTCGGCTCCGTCCAGCATCGTCGGCGCCATCGCAATCCCGAAGGCCACGGTTTTACCCGATCCGGTCTGCGCCGATACCAATGCGTCCTTACCCACAAGATCAGGGTCCGCCATCGCCTCTTGCACGGGCGTCAGCGTTTCATAGCCCTTGCGTGTTAAAGCGCGGGCAAGCGGGGTCATCAGGTCAGATACTTCGGTCACGGTTATTTCTTTCGGAGTCAGGGGCGGCATTGCGCAAGCGTGCCCAGATAGGGGGTTGTTACACCAAAGGCAACAGTTTGTCTTTTAGATCATCTCTCGTTTTATCATCATTAATGTATTCGTCCGGCGGCCCGAGGCAGCGATTGTTTGCAAATGCGTTCGGGCAGACGGACGAAGTCAATTACACGAGACATGCACAATGTGGTAAATTAGGGATGGTACCAGCGGCCCGAATTGAACGGGCGACCTCTTGATCCACAATCAAGCGCTCTAACCAACTGAGCTACGCCGGCACACAGCTGCCCAATTAGCGCCCGTCTGTTGGTAATGCAATAGGGCACGCTTGAAAAACCTGCCAATTGTGCGTATCGCCAAGCTTTGCATCTAACCGGAGTTCCCAGATGAGCATCAATAGCGAAAGCGATACCGCCGCAAACATCCAGATCGGCCCGACCACATTGGGCATGGTGCGGATTTATATTGAAGGCGACGGGATAGACCTGCCGATGGATTTCTCGCCCGAGGAGGCGATCGAGATTGCCGAGGAACTGATGGCGGCGGCGAAAACCATTACGGCTGGGAAATAAACGCCAAAACGGGATCGCGCATAAGGTGCAGCCGTTCCGCAGCATGGCGGGCAAGTTTGCGGGTAAGGGCGGCGCGTCGGGTGGCGGGCAGCTTTGCCTCCTGCCCCATGCGGATTACCTCGCCGTCAAACCCGTCAGCGATGATCAAGCCCGTTTCCAGCGGCAACAGGTCGGTGTCAAAATCCTGATCTACGGCCCAGAAGTAACGGTCACACCACGCCAGATACCCCTGCCATTTGTGGTCCGCCTGAAAATCGGCGCGGGATGATTTGCATTCTACCACCCAGATTTCCCCCTTTGGCCCCAGCGCCATAACATCGACGCGCAGGCCACGCGACGGCACCATTTCCACGACACAGGCAAAGCCAAGATCGCGCAAATGGCGGCAGGTGCCGCGAGCCAGAAGTTGGCCGGGTTGGAGATTTGGGTGCATACAATCAGCATGAACAAAAAGTGAACGAATTGCAAGCCTGCCGGCGCTGTCCGGTGTGAAAGCTGAAATACCGATTAACATGAAACCTAAAGGTATCACATAAAGGGATACCAAATGGTTTTACATGGAGATACCGATGCCCCTTCGCCCTGCCTTACTCAGCCTTTGCGCCCTCGCTGGATTATCCCTGTCCGCAATGGCCGCCGAGCCGCCCGAAATCACCCTGATCCCTGCCCCGTTGCTTGACTGGATCGATACCCCCGAAGGCGTCGCCTTCGCCGCATTGGAAGCCGACCGGTTCACTGGACCCTACCGCGCCATGGTACGCCTGCCCGCCGGTGTTGCCAGCCCGCTGCACATCAAATCCGCCAATATGTTCGGCGTCGTAATCGAGGGCGAGATGATCCACATTACTGAAGGCCAAGATGCTGATACCGCCCTGCGGGTTGGGGCGGGATCGTTTTACGAGGTGCCAAAGGGACTGCCCCATATCAGCGCCTGTGTTTCGGAGGTGCCCTGCATTGCCTATCTCTATCAGGACGGCGCGTTTGATTTTCTGCCGGTGGTCCAATGAACACGTCAAACGTTGCCGCACAACGAACCTTTCGCGCCTTGGCCGACCCGACACGCCGCGACATCCTGATGATGCTGCGCGATCAGAACATGACCATCGCCCAAGTGGCCGATAATTTTGCCATGACCCGCGCTGCGGTGAAAAAGCACCTGACAGTGTTGTCGGATGGTGGCCTGATCGAGGTTCAAACCAAAGGCCGCGAGCGCATTAACCAAATCAACCCCGCGGGCATGGCCCCTGTTCTGGACTGGCTGACGTTCTTTGACGCCTTTTGGGATGATCGCCTGACGGCCCTTAAAACTGCCATTGAAAAGGATATGAGCAATGACTGACACAATAATCCGTAAATCCATTTACCTGAACGCCAGCAAGGAACAGGTCTGGGCCTATCTGACCGACACCGACAAACTGGCAATCTGGTTCCACAAACCCACCCCCCCCTGAAGGGTGGCGAGGATTATGCGATGTATGGCACCGAGAGCGGCGATAAGCTGATGTGGGGCAAGGTGCTGAAATCCGATCCCTTTGACGCGCTGGAATACACCTTTACCATCGCCCCGATGGGCGACGCGATCAGCACCGTTAAATGGACGCTGGAGGATGTGGCCGGTGGCACCCGCCTGTCGTTGGAACACACCGGCTTGCCGCAAGGGGCCGAGGCGTTTGGCCTGACACTGGCGCTGGACAAAGGCTGGGATGACCACATCGCGCGGATGCGGACCGACATTCACGAAAACAGCAGCACACAGGAATGCGCATGATGGATTACAGCGCCTCAATTGACACAACGGCCAGTGTCGCACATGCGGCACAGGCCATTCGGCACGAGATGGACAAATGGTGGAGCCTGCGGGTCGAGCAAACCGACGCGCAGGCCACCATCAGGTTTTACAACAGCCACGTGACCTTTGCCTTTGATCCGGACGCAACCGACACTCGGTTCTCATGGAGCTGCATAGACGCCAATATGATCATCGATGACGTGTCCGACTATGGCGAGTGGCAAGGCTCCAAACTGTTGTGGCAGATCGAACCCACCGCACAGGGCAGCCGTGTGACCCTGACCCACCAAGGCTTGAACCCCGATATGGAATGCCACAGGGTTTGCGTCGCCGGATGGGGGCGGTATTTTGAAAATAGCCTGAAAAACCACCTGAACGGCGCGCCTGCCAACCCCGAAACAGGATAGAAACGCCGAAACGCGCGTTGCTGCCCCTTGTCTACCCCCTCGCCACACCTTACATTAGGCAGTGGCGGGTTCTGCCTCTCTCGTAAACATGAGGTTCAATTCCGGTGGCCTTACTCAACCGATAGGGAGCTGGCTCTGTTTGGATCTTGGTCCACTTACCTGGCACCCACCTGTACACACAGGTTCTCGGGAATTTACGCACCTCTACGGCCTGCGCGGGTCCGCCACCTTTGGTTTTCTGGAAATTCGACAGGGTAGTGCCCGTTTGCTCGGGCCTGCGGTTTTCATGACGTTGGGTTACCATCGACCTTTAGACCGTTGCCACGGTAAACCTATGGTTGTCATTGCTCCACATCATTGTCATGGTGATTTGGCAATTTCGGAGCGAATTAAAAGCGATACGTAGGCGTTTGCTGGTTTTTTGTGGTCATAGGGGCGATTGTATCTATAACGGGTTCTAAATTTGCCCACTCTCTTGCTGATATCCCACCTGGAGTTCCGTTGGCTAGGCTCGGTATCGAAGGTAGGATCACACAAATCTCGTTGATGATACTTCCATTTATTATTGCCCCAGTATTAACGGGTTGGGTGTTCTATTGGAAAATGCAACGTCCACCGGTCAGCAAAGAAATTCGGCGCCTCACGGTTAAAATCGCTTACTCAACGGTTGCGCTGAGTATTTTGTTCTGGATCGGAAGCGGCGCTTGGTTCGGTCTCATTCAAGCCGATCCATGGATGATTTTTCTCATGCTGGTGGCGCCACCAGCAATAGTGACAGTTATCTTTCGGGTGCTTTTCCCAACAATGGTTCGAGTGCTCACATATTGCACTAAAATATTATCCAACAAAGGTGGTCGCTAAACCGTCTAACCGTAACCAGACAATCGGTTAACGGCAACGTTCCCCACACAACTAACTTTTCCGAGATTTTTGCAAGCGCCCAATATCAAGAACCAACACTAGCACTTCACCTGACAGCAACTACCGACGCCGCTTACGCCCCTCGTCCACCGGAAAGGCAATCGGCTCATAATCCACCACCAGCGGCTCACGCTTGCCGCCCTTAGGTTCGTCATCCTCGTCAATCCGCATGCTGGCTATGGCAAACTGCACCCCCGCAAATACGATGCCGTTGAACATGAACAGCATCACGGCCGCCACCCAGCCCATGGGGGAGCTGTTCACCAGATGCCACAGGTTGGCGACGTTGAAATACATCAGGGCGGACACGAATATGCCGGGCAGGGCGCGTTTTGTGAAAAGGAATGGCTATCTATATCATATAGGAAGTATTCTTTAACTGGTCAGGCTCGGTCCAGCAGCGTCAGGATTTTGGCGCAGTTTTCCACTTGTCCATTACAACAATCCTGCAGCATAAAACCGATCAATTCGTTCATGGTCTCTATATTTGCCGAGTAGTGTATCTCTCGCTGATGGCGGGTTGATTTCAGTAATCCGGCGCGCTTCAGGACGGATAGATGTCCGGATAGTGTTGAGGGCACGATGCCCAGCCGCTGGGAAATATCACCCACACGCAGGCTGTTGGGTTCTTCTTTTACCAGCATCCGGTAAATCGCTATTCGCGATTCTTGGGCGAGGGCGGAAAACGCATCAATTGCTCTAATCTGGTCCATATTTCACCTTTACCTGATTTGATGCGGTGTAACACCGTAAATCGCCGATCCTACGGAACGCGCCTACGATGGCTTGTTCACCAGATCACCCTCGTTTTGTATTGGCGGGAATTCAGAACGGTCTACATATTTAATATACTCGTCCAGATAGGGTATCGGGCTGTCGGGGCAAGGGAAAACACAGGTGATTTCACCGCTTTCGGCATTGCGCAGATCATCCAGACCACCGTCGTTTTTCAGACCCTCCAGATGTTGTAATAATCCGGCCAGCGCCAAACCCGAACTGGGCCCAGCCAGAATGCCCAACCGACTGAGCGCCATGCTGGTGCGATAGGATTGCTCGGTTTCGATCCCCTCGATGAAATCGACATGTTGTCGCCAATCAAACCCGACCAGTTTCAACAGGTTTTCGGTTCTGACCCCCGGCACATATTGATCCGGCGCACGCATAATTCCCACCACACGCAGTTTCGGGTTTTGCTTTTTCAGGAATTTTGAATTGCCGATCAACGTCCCTGTGGTTCCCAAACCGGCGCCGAAAACATCAATCTTGCCGCCGGTTTGCTCCCAGATTTGCGGCCCTGTCCATTTTTCGTGGGCGGCCGGATTGTCAGGGTTGTCGTATTGGCCGGGATTAATCGCATCTGCAGCTTCGCCGTCAACGCGGGCCTTAACCACGCCGCTTGCCGGATCGGTTTCGCTCGGGTTTTGCGGCTCGACGTTCACAATTGGCTCAACCCCAAAGAACAGCAGCATAAGCAATTTATTCCATGAGATTTCACTTGGAACATAGGATTGTGTGTGATCGACACCGAATTGCCGCGCCACCAGCGCCATTGATAGCACCGTATTGCCCGATGAATTTTCAACCAGCCGTGTGACTTTTCCTAGGTCGCCCCGCCTGTGCATTTCACGGACCATGTTAAACGCAGGCACCGCTTTGACATTTCCAAGGGGGGACATGCCCATAAGTTTGGCGAATATCCGAACCTTGTCACCGGCGAGCGGGTTCAAGCTGGCGGGCAGCTCAACCATTGGCAGGTTCGGGTGCTTGCCGGGATTCAAAAAATCCTGGAGCGCGTCGGGGCCTTCAAACACATTGTTCATGTCAAAATATCGTCCAGAATTCGGGCGCCTTTCACTGGAATATCATTTAAATCGATAATACCCGAAATATCGAAACTTGACAAGTTTTTACCCACATGGTTTACCCAATTAACATTTCGGCACTTACCGTAATGTGTCGCCTTGCGGCCGTTTAATTCAACCCAGATCCTGAACCAAGGGAAACCACATGCAGCGCAGATTATTTGCCGAATGGCTGGGAACCTTGTTTTTACTGGCAACGGTGGTCGGGTCGGGGATCATGGCTGAACGGTTGGCTGGCGGGAATGTTGCCATTGCCCTGCTTGGTAACACCATCCCCACGGGCGCAATTCTAGTGGTGTTGATTCTGGTATTCGGCCCTATTTCAGGGGCTCACTTCAACCCCGCGGTGACCTTGGCGTTTTATATCCGCAAGGAAATCAGTGCCCGCGATGGTATGCTTTATGTCGCCGCCCAGATCGCGGGCGGCATTATCGGTGTTTTCATCGCGCATCTGATGTTTGAAAATCCGCTGATCGATCCGTCCACCCATGCCCGCACCGGTATCAGCCAGTGGATTAGCGAATTCGTCGCTACGTTCGGGCTGATCGCCACCATACTGGGGCTGGTGAAATCGCGCCCCGACGCGATCCCTTATGCCGTCGGCCTCTATATCACCGCCGCCTATTGGTTCACCGCATCCACCTCGTTCGCCAATCCGGCAGTGACGATTGCGCGGGGTTTTTCCAACACTTTCGCAGGCATTGACCCGTCGCATGTCGCGGCCTTCATCGTGGTTCAGTTGATCGCAGCCACGGTCGCAACCTTTACCTTCAAATGGTTGCTGAACGAATGAGCATTCCCGCAGAAACACACTAATACACATCACCAATATCAGGAGAAACCAAATGAAACATTTAACGATATATGACCCTGCAATGTGCTGTTCCACTGGAATCTGTGGCGCAGAGGTTGACCAGAATCTGGTAACTTTCGCCGCTGATCTCGACTGGCTTAAAAGCAACGGTGTTGACGTAACGCGTATCAATCTTTCACAGGAACCGGCAGAATTTGCAACGAATGAAACAGTTAAATCTGTGCTGGAAAGCGCCGGTGTCGACGGGTTGCCGGTGATTCTGCTGGGGGATAAAATGCATTCCTCGGGGCGCTATCCGGCACGTTCAGAATTGGCGGAACTAGCGGGCGTTGAATACACGCCAGACGCAGGTGATGCCGTTGAAAAAACCGCAATTACGGGGTGTTGCGGGCCAAGCGCAGACGCCGATGATGCCCCTACCGGCTGCTGTTAATACATTGCTTCCAGACGATTAGAAGGACGACCCCAAATGTTCAAAGACCTGCCAAAATTCGTATTCTTCACCGGTAAAGGTGGCGTTGGGAAAACCTCGCTCGCCTGTGCCACCTCGCTTAATCTGATTGGAACAGGTAAAAAGGTGCTGCTGGTCAGCACCGATCCCGCGTCTAATGTCGGGCAAGTTTTTGAAACAGAAATCGGCAACAAGATTACCGAAATCACCAAAGCCTCCGGTCTTGATGCAATTGAAATCAATCCCGAAGAGGCAGCTGCCGATTACCGCGAACGCATTGTAGGACCGATGCGGGGCATTTTGCCCGAAGAAGCCCTCAAAACCATCGAGGAGCAGCTTTCAGGTGCCTGCACCATTGAAATCGCCGCTTTTGATGAATTCACAGCCCTGCTAACCAATGACGAGTTGGTTGCGCGTTATGATCATGTGATTTTTGACACCGCCCCGACCGGGCACACAATCCGTATGCTGAAACTGCCCGGCGCATGGTCCGGATTTTTAGAAGACGGCAAGGGCGACGCATCCTGCCTTGGCCCGCTCGCCGGTCTGGAAAAACAGCGCGACCGTTATGCCGCGGCGGTGGATCGTCTGTCAGACGCCGACACCACGCGGTTGGTGTTGGTGGCGCGGCCACGGGATTCTGCATTGGCAGAGGTCGGGCGCACGTCCATTGAGCTGGCGGATATCGGGATCAAGAACCAACAGCTGGCAATCAACGGCATGATGCCCGCAGATACCGCTGGTGATCCGCTGGCAGCCGCTTTGCTGCAGCGTGATCTGGATGCGATGGCAGGCATGGCACCAGAAGTAGCGGCCCTGCCCCGCGAGACATTTGCGCTGCGTAGCGAAAACCTTGTAGGGATCGAGGCATTGAAACGCTTTGCAGCAGGTGCAGCCGATACGGGCTTTGATGAGCCTGCGGGCCAAACCAACACGTCAACCTTGCCAAGCCTCGGCCAGATGGTCGATGATATTGAAACCTCGGGTAAGGGGTTGATCATGTTCATGGGTAAAGGCGGCGTTGGCAAAACCACCATGGCGGCGGCTATTGCGTCGGAACTGGCGGCACGGGGGCATGATGTTTTGCTCACCACCACTGATCCGGCGGCCCATATCACCGAAACCCTTGCCGGTGAGCAACCGGGGCTGAGCGTCAGCAGAATCGACCCCGAGGTCGAAACCGCGAAATACCATGCTCAGGTGATGGCCAGCAAAGGCCGCGATCTGGACGATCAGGCCCGCGCCATGCTGCAAGAAGACCTGCGCTCGCCCTGCACCGAAGAAATTGCGGTGTTTCAGGCGTTTTCCCGGGTGATCCGCGCCGCCAGCAAGCAATTCGTCATCATGGACACAGCCCCAACCGGCCACACGTTGTTGTTGCTGGATGCGACAGGTTCTTATCACAAGGACATTCTGCGCCACGCGGACGAATCCAGCCGCGCCCGTATGGTCACCCCGATGATGCGCTTGCAAGATCCTGACAAGACCAAGATCATGATCGTCACCCTGCCCGAAACCACGCCGGTTCTGGAAGCATCGCGCCTACAGGACGACCTGCGCCGCGCGGGGATCGAGCCATGGGGCTGGATTATCAATTCCAGCCTTGCCGCCGCCCAGACCAGCCAACCCCTGCTGCGCAAACGGGCGTTTGCAGAACAGGCCCAGATCGCACATGTGCGCGATGATCTGTCCAGCCGCTATGCAGTTGTGCCAATGCAGGCGCAAGAACCAGTCGGCGTGGACAAGTTGAAAGATTTGTGTGCTGTCACAAGGAGCGACGCGGCTGCCTGAGTGAATTGGCCCAGTCGCAAGGAAAATCTGGCGGATGGCATCGGTATTGGCGGGGAACGGCATATGTGCACAACCCCAGCAGCCCGCCACCCTAACCGGCCTTGTTGTGCTCTGCCACTAGATCGCGAAAGAACGGATAATCTATCCATCTGCCACGCCCGCGGCGGAGCATTTCCAGTTTGTACACATGTGACGGGGCGACATTGGCGATGTTCACATCAGGACCAAAGCGTTCGATCATCGCGATCTGCTGGTCTGGGAATTCGCCAGTATCGACTTCGATGAATATTTTGCCCATCCAAGAGGCCGATTTCATTGCTTCCAGCTCATCAGGATGCTCTGCCGCCAACAGGTCAAATTCACCTTGCTCGACAATAACATGATGCGCGCCAATGGCCGTCACGCGATCAATCACAGCTTCCAGTTTGGCCTGATCCATAGGGAGTTCAGGGAACTTCTGACCATATTCAAACACAACCTCAAGCCCCGCATCCGTCAGCTCGCCGATATATCTGTCGCGCTCTGCCTCAGTCAGAGTGATATAGTTTTCCGAAATCTCGACACCACCAAGGTTAAGAAACCGAAGTCGTTCAATAAGCCCGTCAATTTCATTTTTTCAGATAAGCATATTCAAATAGCAGACCCCCAGCAAAGGTCTGAATGCCCGCGTCATCATATTGGGTTATGGTATTTTTCAAATAGCTGTCCGGCATGGTAATCGCGTTAAGGGGGGCAATTTTAGCGACGTCAATATAGTTGCCCACTGCTTCAAGCAGGTCACCCAGCCCGTGCCGACCTGTCCAGCCGGAAATTTCAGGCCCACAATCGATGATCATCGTTTTTCCCGTTCGCTTGGCGCGATCATCGCGGGGGTGGCTGATTGTTAACATCTACATATCTCCAACTTTTTTTTGCATCCCGACGCGGTTGCCCAATGCTAGCCTTGGTGGCACTTTTGTCTATTGGAAATGACGCAACATATCGTCGAATAAGCAAAAGAATCAACTTGGCGGTTCAGGTATGATTCAAGCTGCCGATATAGGATATTGCTTTTGACTTTATGATCTCGGCAAGCTGTTTTGCCTCTTTGCTATGTTTGACCCCGAGCGGGTACCTTGGAATGCCGATGGTTGTGGTTAACCAACGCAAGACGGATTTCAAGCCTAGAGCAGCCCGATTTACATCTACAACTAACACGGACCACAAAGAGCCAATTGGCCATCAGTACAAGGAACCATGCCATGACCGAGATTGACGAAGAAGCCCTTTACGCAACCATCGTCGGCCATGTCCCCCCTGAAACATCCAAACGGATCAAGGTCGGGATGAAGGTTGACCCCAAGTTGACAACCATGTTCGAAGACATCCGCCTGCATGTGATGAAATCCGATGTTCTGGATGACAAAACCGTTCAGTTGTTGCTGTTTGGCATGATGGCCACACGTCTGGTCGGCCCGCCTACCATATACCACGCCATTGCCTCGAAAATGGCAGGGGCAACGATGGAGGAACTCAACGCCGTGGCTGGCCTGACCCTGCTGACTGGCGGAATGCGTTCCTATAACACTGCAGGTGCCGCAATTGCCGACGCCTTTAAGGAGGAAATGTCCTGAAACCCATAATTACTGCGAGCGTGTTTCAATTGGGCCGGAATTGTTGCTATGATGTTTCATGAAGGCATTACGCTTCTGGGCCTGCTGCCTTTTACAATGGTCCTTATTGGCGCCATTCTGCAAATGACAACCGGTGTTGGCTTGGGCCTGATTGCGGGGCCTTTTCTGCTGTTTGTGATGCCGGCACCGATGGCCATTCAGACGGCCATCCTTTTGAACCTGTTGCTGACAATCATCATGTTGCCATCCGAATTCCGCCTGATCGAACGCAGTTCATTAAAACGCCTCAGCACATGGGCCTGCATCGGAATTCCTGTTGGCGGTCTGTTTCTGGTCACGGTGGACAGCACAAGCCTAAAGCTGTTTAGCGGCGTTGTTGTGCTCTTGGCCGCACTTCAATTGAAATTCGCAAAACCTAGCACGCATAATTCCGAAGCCACTGGGCGGATTGTCGGGATTGGCGGCTTGATATCCGGCGCAATGACCGGGGCGCTTGCAATACCGGGTCCGGTTGCCTTATGGGCGCTTTTATCCGCGGGCCTAAACCCGCAAGAAACTCGGGCGACTTTACGTGCCTATTTCGTTATTGCTTATACTTTTGCTTTCTTAATTCACTTTTTTCTCACCGGAATTAGTAACACGATGCTTACTGCCAGCCTGATGTTGTCGCCTGCCGTCCTTGGTGGGATGTGCATTGGTTACCTGATGCGGCACCGACTTTCTACAGCTCTGCTGCGGCTATTCCTTGAGGTTATTTTGTTCCTTATGGGCGCGTCTCTGGTCATCAAGGCGGTATTGGAATTTCAGGGGTCTTAGCCAGCCAGAGACCTCGCGTAGGCCCCCTAGCGTCCACAGGTCGTCAACTCGATAACACCGCGCAGCACCATGAATAGGTTGCCCAGCCCCTACCGACGCGGTTTGCACTCCTCAACAGGAATGGCAATCGGCTGATAATCCACAATCAACGGATCACGCTTACCGCCCTTAGGCTCATCATCCTCGTCCATCCGCATGATCGCGATGGCAAACTGCACGCCGGCAAACACAATACCGTTGAACATGAACAGCATCACGGCAGCCACCCACCCCATGCTGGAGCTGTTCACCAGATGCCACAGGTTGGCGACGTTGAAATACATCAAAGCGGCCACGAAGATGCCAGAAAGGGCGAACCCGAACAGGACATTGCGGATATAAAGGCTGATAAGTTTGGGCATGGATCGACTCCGGTCTGGGCGCGTTTCAACAAAGGATAGCAAAATGGGGCAAAAATCCAAGGGGCTTGTCGTCGCAGCAGCGGGTGTTCGCTAAAACGCCTCGGGTTTGGCTTCGCGCGCCATGTGGTCCAGCACGGCATTGACAAACTTCGGCTCACGCCCGTCGGGGAAAAACGCCTTGGCGACATCGACGTATTCATTGATCACTACCTTTGGCGGTGTTTCGCTGCGCATCAGTTCAGCACCGGCAGCGCGAAACAGGGCGCGCAGGGTTGGGTCAATGCGTTTCAGCGGCCATTTAGCCACCAATGCGCGATCCGTCATCTGGTCAATCGGCCCTTGGGCCTCAACCGCGTTTTCCAGCAAGGAGCGAAACAGATCAACGTTGCCTTCGGCCATCTCGTCGCCTTCATAGACAGCGCCAAAGCGGTGGTCCTCGAATTGGACGCGCACATTGTCAATCGTGTGGGCGGAATGTTCCATTTGAAACAGCGCCTGCACCGCGTATAGGCGGGCGGCAGATTTCATTTGGCGTTTATCGGTCATGCTGTTTTGGGTCCATCATCAGTGCTATCGGCCATCAGGAATTCACCTGACGCGGGTTTGAACCCGATGCCTTTGGTCTCGCTGCCCCATTTGCGCGACAACGCCACCAGATGCAAGGCCGCAATTGCTGCCCCTGCCCCTTTATTTTGATCCTTCACATCGGCGCGCACTTCGGCCTGTTTGCGGGTCTCGACTGTCAGGATACCGTTGCCGATGCAAATGCCGTTCAACCCCATCTGGCTGATCATCCGGCTGCTATCGTTGCAAACCGTGTCGTAATGGGTGGTTTCGCCGCGAATAACACAGCCCAGCGCGACGTAGCCGTCAAAATTACTGGTGCGCTCGGCTATCGCAATGGCGGTGGGGATTTCCAGCGCGCCTGGCACCTCAATCAGATCATAAGTTCCACCCGCATCCTTAATCGCAGCCTTGGCCCCTTTCACCAGATCATCGGCGATGTCCTTGTAATAAGGTGCAACCACAATCAGTAGTTTAACCGGTTTGTTAAATTCGGGCACCGGCGGGGTGTAGTGTTTTTCAGCAGCGGCCATCAGATCATATCCTTCGGGATTGCGCGGGTGCCTTCAATCGACAGCCCGTATGCCTCTAGGCCAACGACCTTGGGCAAAGGAGAGTTGGTGGCGAGGATCAGCCGTTTCAAGCCAAGCGCCGATAATATCTGTGCGCCCAGCCCGTATTGGCGCAGGGTGCGCGGCGCAGCACCATCCTCGTCCGTCAGTTTCATTTCGGTGTCGCGCAGCAGCACGACCACGCCGCGCCCCTCATTGGCGATCAGCGTCATGGCGGCGGGCAATTCACACGCGGGACTGGGGCCAAGGCCCAGAACATCCTCTAAAGGGTTCAGCGCGTGCATCCGCACCAACACAGGATCGTCCGTGGTCAGATCACCCTTGGACAGCACGATGTGTTCGGCCCCCATGGTTTCGTCGGTGAACACCCGCATCATCCAGTCGCCGCCAAACTCGCTGGTCACGGCGCGAACAGCGCTTTCGTTCACCAGATTGTCGTGGCGACGTCGATAAGCGATCAGATCGGAAATGGTGCCGATTTTCAAGTTGTGTAGCTGGGCGAACGCCACCAGATCGGGCAGCCGCGCCATAGTGCCGTCCTCGTTCATGATCTCGCAGATCACGCCAGACGGGTTTAGCCCCGCCAAGCGGCTGACATCGACGGCGGCCTCGGTATGGCCAGCCCGCACCAGAACGCCGCCTTCACGTGCCCGCAACGGAAACACATGACCCGGGGTGGCAATGTCGGCACCGGTGTTGGACTGGTCAATCGCTACCGCCACTGTGCGGGCACGGTCATGGGCGGAAATGCCGGTGGTCACACCCTCGCGCGCCTCGATCGAAACGGTGAACGGCGTGTCATAGCGCGATGAATTGCCCGACGACATTTGCGGCAAGCCCAGCGCGTCAATCCGCTCGCCCGTCAAAGTCAGGCAGATCAATCCGCGCCCGTGTGTGGCCATGAAATTAACCGCCTCGGGCGTGGCCATCTGCGCGGGGATCACCAGATCGCCCTCGTTTTCACGGTCCTCGTGGTCAACCAGAATAAACATCCGGCCATTGCGCGCGTCCGCAAGGATCTCCTCGGTCGAGGAAATAACGTCGCTGTAGTTTGTTGTGTCTGTCATATTGAGTAGCCCCTAACGCACCAGATCAAGAAACGATTTGAAATCCATTAACCAACCCTGTTGGTTAGGTCCATAGGTTTCAAACAAGGGGCGCGGAATAACAAGCTGTAATTCTGACGCTTGCATCTCGGTTGTTTGGGCCACGGAAATACTTGGCTCTAACGTCAGCAAGTGTTTCGGGTTTATCCTGTCTGCTTCGGCCAAGACCTGACGCCAACGGTCTTTGCAGGATGTTTTTGCACCAAGCATTCGCAAATCTTGGTCAGCACTATCCGGGTCATGATATTGCTCTTCATTTGGGAACAAAAAATCAGGGCCATTGCGTTTTTCGGTTGTGGCCTCGCGTTTGTAGGTGATTTCATTGGCAAGCAAAATGGCCTCAATATGGTTGCCAAGCGCATATCCCGCACGCGATTTTCGCCTGTTTTGAACACTGAGCGAGAATTTCAAAAACCCGTCAACATCGGCGTGGCCATCATCACTAAATCCTTGGTTCAACCGTTCCGAGACAATCACCCGCTCCATTTGGCGAAACAATGCTTCTTCCTGTTTCATCCATGCCAGTAGCGTGCCATCTGGATCATCAACGGGCGACACACCTGTAACACTGTCCCGCGCCAATCGGGAAAATACAGCGGTTGTTGGAAACGTGTTGCCGAAGGGCTTTAGCAACACTTCAAGTTGGCCCGCTTCGGGTTCTTCAAACTCTATGCCCAACTCATCCAGAATGAACCGCGAAGCAAAATCTATTTCTTGCTGCCCACCCGCTTCAATCGCTTTACTTGAAAACGCAAGTTGTGGCTGATCAGGAAGGCCAAAAAGCCAAAGCAACTGGCTTTGCAAGCTGGTGCCCGCCGGGGTAATTACCACCATTGCCGTTCCATCTGCGCGGCGCGCTATGAACAGCGTATCACCTTCTTTGGCAATCTGAGATATTGAAGTGCTATTGAAATACAGTCGATATTCTGTGCGGGTCGGGTGATTTTGCCTTGCGTCATACCACGTCAGAAATCCGTTTTCTGATATGCTTTCGCTGTCATCGCCAATCCATAGAAACCTTGTGTCTATATCCTTGCAACCTTCACGTCCAAAGAGCCTCTGCAAAGCGGTGGTGCCATTGAACTCATGCTGGTTTGAAATCTTTGGGTTTGCTTCAACCGCACTTAAGGTTTTAACTGCTATGCCAGAAAAGTGCTTTGCCAAAAATCCACGGTTCATGTTCTCGCCCTTGGTCAAATGCTCAGAGATTTAGCTGCAATCGTTTCAACCAAATACGGCTGCATATGATTTGCAACGGCCATAACCGCAGGAATAGCAACCGCATTGCCAAACTGCCGATAGGCCTGCGTATCAGACACCGGAATAACAAATTTGGAGCCATCAAATTTATCGAACCCCATGAGGCGGGCGCATTCGCGCGGGGTCAATCGGCGCGGGTTTTTACCTTTTTGCCGCACCAGTATTTCAGAGCCATCTTTGTAATATCGCGCCGAAAGAGTTCTAGCCACATCATCAGGTCCGACCAGCCCAAAGCCAAACCCGTTTCCTTTAGCTTTGTGTTTGGCCGCATAGTTTTGCAAGTAGGCCCAAAGATGGTCGCTTAGGGTATATTTATCGGAAACTCGCGCCTTGGTGCCAACGGTAAAATGTTTGTCGGGATTTTCAGAGCCATCCTGGGGGTGCAAAATACGCCCAAGTTTTGGCCCCTTTAGCGGGTCAGGGATAGTCAAATCATCAAATGTGAAACCTGTTTCATCCCGAAACCCGACAATGAAAATCCTTTGCCGATGCTGCGGCAGCCACGACTTCGCGTTTATCACCTTATAGCTAATGTGATAACCAAGTTCCCGCGTTAGGACATCGCAAATCACCCGAAAGGTATTGCCTTTGTCATGGCTTACCAAATTTTTCACATTCTCTAGCAGAAACGCTTTGGGACGTTTGGCCGCAATGATTTGGGCAAGGTCAAAGAACAATGTCCCTTGCGCGTCACAGGCAAACCCATGCGGTCGATTAAGCGCGTTCTTTTTCGACACACCCGCGATGGAAAATGGCTGGCATGGGAAGCCGGCAAGCAAAAGATCAAAATCGGGAATCTGTTCTGGCGGGATTTTCGTTATATCGCCGCTGACTTCGTGATTGTCGTGGGGGTGATTGGCGCGATAGGTTTCAGCGCTGAACCTGTCCCATTCGCTGGTGAACACACATTCCCCACCAATCGCGTCAAATCCACGTCTTAGACCGCCAATACCAGCAAATAGGTCAATGAACCTGAACGCCCCCTGACTTGTGGCGAGCGGCACACCAATATGGGTTCGCAAAGCATTAAGCACCACGGGTTTTGGCATCACTTCGCCACTTTTCCAGCGGAATATCTGGCGCGCACTATACCCAAGGTGGTCTGCGGCCTCGATTTCACTTAGCCCACTTCTATCCATTAGGGTCGAAAATTCATTCATGACGCATCCGTTCTGGGAAAGTTACTGACGTTATGTCAAAATATCTCCACTAGAACAATGGGTGAATATGTCTATTGATTGAAATAGGCTTCAGCGGTGATATATCCGGCCAACCGGCCAGCGACGCACCATTCGCGCTCCAGTGCGGTGTCGCCAATGGCCACCACACAATCGGCGGGCAATTTGGCGGGGGCAAGGGCCGTCAGGATAACTGCGCGGGTTTGTCCCCATGTGTGGGTCAGGTCGGGGGCATTGATGACAGTGTCCAGATCAATGCCGGATTTCGCAGCAGCGGTGATTACATCGACTGTGGTCAGCGGTTTTTGCACCGCCACCAGACGACCGCAGCGCTGCAAACCTGCCAGTTTTTGGGCGCGGTCCTGCGGCATATCACCGGATGCCTTTAACAAGCGTAACGCATTGGAGGAAAACAGAAATGCCACCACATCGTGGCCGCTGGTCGCGCGGATAGAAGCGTAGGATTTATAATCCAGCCCCAGTTCCTGCGCCCGCTTCACGCGCCGCCGGATCACCTCGATCGGCAGTTTGGGCAGCAACTTCGCCCGCGCCTTGCTCCATGCCAGCTTGCGAAACGCTACACCCGTGGCCATTGTCGGCCCGTTGTTGTGTCCGGCCTCGATCATTTGCCCCACTCCTGCAATCGCGCCACATACCGCGCCAATGTGTCGATCTCTAAATTCACCGCATCCCCAACCGCCACATCGCCCCATGTGGTCGCAACCTTGGTGTGGGGAATGAAATTGATGCCAAACTCGGCCCCGTCTACATCATTCACCGTCAACGACGTGCCGTTTAGCGCAACCGAACCTTTGGAGGCAATAAACCCCGCCAAGGCATCGGGCGCACGCAGGGTCACGCGGGTGCTGTCACCCTCGTCCTCCACTGCAATCACTTCGGCCAGCCCATCAACATGGCCCGACACGATATGCCCGCCCAATTCATCGCCAACCTTTAGCGCCCGCTCAAGGTTCAGGCGTTTGCCCACGGCCCATGCGCCAATATTGGTCTTGCCAATGCTTTCCGCCGAAATCTGCACATCAAACCAGCCCTGCGGGTCTGTGCCCAACGCTATCACCGTCAAACACACCCCGTCACAGGCAATGGACGCACCGATATCAATGCCCGCCACGTCATATCCGGTGCCAATCCGCGCGCGCAAATCGCCGCGCTGTTCCAGCTCCAGCACCTTACCGATATCTGTGATAATTCCGGTGAACATTGCAGCACTCCTTACCCATGCTTGGCCTCATATTTGACCTAGCCAATTGCACCTATAGTCGCAATAGCACACACGATGTTTACTATTTTATGCCAAATAGGGCAAAACGCCATATTTTTGCCCTATCCAGCGGGCAATATCACAATAACGCGTGACAAGTGCTGCGCATTGTTTCAAACAGTCCCCATCTGGGGGCAGGTAATTCGTAGGGTGTAATGGCTTACACAACCGGCTCTGATCGCTGTTTTCTTTTCCTGCAAGGGCCGCATGGACCCTTTTTCAATCGGCTGGGCAAAATGTTGCGCACCGCAGGAGCACAGGTTTGGCGGGTCGGGTTTAACGCAGGCGACCGCGCGTTCTGGTTTAATTCCGCCAGCTATATTTCCTATGAGGATACGCAGGAAAACTGGCCGGACCGCTTTGATGCGATCGTCGCCGATAAAGGCATCACCGATCTGGTTTTATATGGCGACACCCGTTTCATCCACTCCGAAGCCATAAAGCGCGCCAAGACGGCAGGCCTGACCGTGCATGTTTTTGAAGAAGGGTATTTGCGCCCCTATTGGGTGACATACGAGCGTGACGGCACCAATGGAAATTCCCGCCTGATGGATATGGATGTTAAATCCATGCGCAAAACACTGGCCAACACCGATATTATCACCCCAGAAGCGCCAAGCCATTGGGGCGACATGCGCCACCATGTGTTTTACGGCGCTTTATACCACTGGTTTGTGATGTTCAGAAACGGCGCCTATCGCAATTTCAAAGCGCACCGTGAACTGGGTGTTGTGGCCGAATTCAAACTGTATTTGCGCCGGTTGCTGATGATGCCCACCCATTGGGCCAGCCGTGTAATTTCGACCATGCGAGTCAAACGCGGCGGGTATCCCTACCATCTGGTGCTATTACAACTGGAACATGACAGCAGCTTTCAAGCCCATAGCCCGTTCAACAATATGGCCGAATTTCTGGATGTGGTGATTGAAGGGTTTGCCAAAGGTGCTCCGATCCATCACCACCTTGTTTTCAAGGCGCACCCACTGGAAACCGGCCGCACAGCCCTGCGCAAAATTGCCCGCGAAATCGCCCGTGAATACGGCGTCGAAAAACGGGTGCATTATGTGCGCGGCGGCAAACTGGCACAATTGCTGGACCACACCCGCAGCGCCGTGACAGTGAATTCAACCGCAGCACAGCAGGTTCTGCGCCGCGGAATTCCGCTTAAGGTGTTTGGCGATGCAGTTTTTGCAAAACCCGAATTTGTCTCGACCCTGTCGCTGCCCGAATTTTTCAGCCAGCCCAGCCGTCCGGATATGCGTGCCTATAAGGAATATCGCCAGTATTTACTGGAAACATCGCAAATTTCGGGCGGGTTTTATTCGGCGCGTGGGCGTGATCAGTTAATGCGGCTGGTGGTTGATATGGTGCTGGCCCCGCAAGATCCCTACGAGGCGCTGGAAACCGGAAACGCGGCACCAAGGCAACAGTTGCGCGTTGTAAACTAGCCCATCAAATCAAAACGCTATCTTTTTGCACCGGATTCCCGTAGCTTACAAAAAAAACTTGAGGCAGTGTTATATATAAAAAGGAGACCCGATAGTGAAAATCACGGGTTCAACTTGGGCTAAAGCAGTGGCCCTTACAGCGGCGCTTGCTGTTGTTTCATCATGTGGCTTGCCGCGTTCCGGCCCCAACAAGCGTGAAATTTTTGCAGGTTCGGTCCTGAAAAAAGGCGACGCATTCGTTATTTCCGTTAATGACCACGTTACGCGTACAACGGCTGTTGTGCCCGCACTTGGCTTTTCCAAAGCCTTCAAAAACGCAGGCGTTGTCGGGTCTGACACCATTCGCGCCGGGGATACATTGGGTCTGACCATTTGGGAAAACGTAAGCGATCCCTTGCTCGGCTCTCCGGGCCAAAGCGCGACACCGCTAGAACAGGTACAGGTTGATGGCTCCGGCTTTATCTTTATCCCCTACGCTGGACGCATCCGCGCGGCGGGCAACTCGCCCGAAGCATTGCGCCGGATCATCACCGCAAAACTCGACAAACAAACCCCCGACCCACAGGTTCTGGTCACCCGCCTTGCCGGTGACGGCGCAACTGTTTCGATCGTAGGCGGCGTTGGTGGTCAGGGTATTTATGCCATTGAACGTCCGACACGCACGCTTAGTTCAATGCTGGCGCGGGCCGGTGGCATCGCGGTTGAGGCCAAAATCGCCCAGATCACGGTTATTCGCGGCAAACAGCGCGGCAAAATCTGGTTTGAAGACCTGTACAAACATCCCGAACTGGACATCGCCCTGCGTGGTGGCGACCGTATCCTGATCGAGGAAGACACCCGCGCCTTTACCGCTATGGGGGCAACGGGGGCGCAAAACCGCGTGCCTTTCACCACCCAGACCCTTTCGGCAATAGAGGCCATCGCACAGGTTGGCGGGCTAAGTTCAAATCTGGCCGACCCAACGGGTGTGTTTATTTTTCGGAACGAACCCGAAGAGATTGCAAATGCTGTATTAGGCCGCAATGATTTGCAAGGGGCGCAACGTATGGTTTACGTGTTGGACCTGACCGAACCAAACGGCATGTTCCAGGCCCGCGATTTCGTGGTTCGGGATGGCGATACCGTTTATGTCACCGAAGCACCGTTTGTCCAGTGGAGCAAAACACTGTCGGCGATCACTGGTTCGCTGAATTCGGCCAATACGCTGAACACACTGGCGGGCAACTAACGGCCTATGCCACAGCGTAACGAAACACAGGCCGCCGATGGGGAAACCCGTCGGCGGCTTTATGTTTTTAACGGCGGTTTTCTAACCCAGAAACGCATCCGGCGCATTTTACAGCTCTCGGGCTATGACATCAAACTGGGCAAACCAAATGGCGACGACATGATCGGCGTCTGGGGCCAAAGCCCGACCTCGCCGCGCGGAGAAGCGGTCGCACGCCATACCGATGCGCCGATTTTGCGAATCGAGGATGCGTTCCTGCGCTCGATCCACCCGGGACGGTCGGGTGAGCCACCTCTGGGCCTGTTTCTGGACCAAAACGGGGTGCATTTTGACCCCGCCACTGTCACGGACCTTGAAACCCTGCTGGCCACACATCCGCTGGACGACACCGCCCTACTGAACCGTGCCCGTATCGCGGTTGAGCGGCTAAAGGCGGCGGATATTTCGAAATACAACTGTTATGACCCCGACCATCCCCTGCCCGCCCCGGGATATGTGCTGGTGATTGACCAGACCAAGGGCGACGCCTCGGTCACGGCATCCGGTGCCAACACGGCCAGTTTCAAGGAAATGCTGGTGTTTGCACAGGAAGAACACCCCGGCGCGCAAGTGATCATCAAAACCCACCCCGAAACCGCGGCGGGCCACCGTGCAGGCTATTTCGGGGCTTCCGATGCCAGCCGTCGGGTATCGTTGCTAACTGATCCCGTGTCGCCGTGGGCGCTGATGGAGGGGGCGATTGCGGTCTATACCGTGTCCTCGCAACTGGGGTTCGAAGCAATTTTTGCCGGTCACAAACCGCGCGTCTTTGGCCAGCCGTTTTATGCCGGATGGGGGCTAACGGCGGATGAAAATCCGGTGCCACGCAGAACCCGCATTCTGACCCGCTCGCAACTGTTTGGCGCCGCGATGATCTTGTATCCGAAATGGTATGACCCCTACCGCGATCAATTGTGCGAACTGGAATGCGTGATTGATACGCTAGAGGCCCAAGCGCGGGAATGGCGCGAGGATCATAGCGGCCATGTAGCGATGGGCATGCGCCTGTGGAAACGCGCCCCGTTGCAGGCGTTCTATGGCCGCTACAAAAAGCTGCGGTTTGAAGACGCGCCCGACAAGGCCCGCATTTTGGCCCGCGAGACCGGAGCAGGCCGAATGATCTGGGCGGGCAAGGAACCCCCCGATATGCATGACGACCCCGTGCTGCGCATCGAGGACGGTTTCTTGCGCTCGCGCGGGTTGGGCGCGAGCCTGAACGCGCCGCTGTCATTGGTCACCGATGACCTAGGCATTTACTACGATCCGACCCGCTATAGCCGTCTTGAACAAATGATTGCGCTGTCTTGCGACCTGCCCGATCACGCCATCATGCGCGCTGAACGCCTGATCACCAGCCTGACCCGCGCGGGACTAAGCAAATATAATGTCGGCGAGGCAACCCTGCCCGATTTGCCCAAAGGCCATCGCATCCTTGTGCCTGGGCAGGTCGAGGATGACGCCTCGATCCTGAAAGGCTGCGTCGGGGCGTGTAGCAACCTTGATCTGCTCAAACGCGCCCGTGCCGACAACCCGCAAGCCGTGATTATCTACAAACCCCACCCCGATGTCGAAGCGGGGCTGCGCCAAGGCAAGATTGCACCAGAGGAGGTGGCAAAATACGCCGATATCACGGTGCATAATGCTGACCCAATCACCCTGATTGATCTGGTGGACGAAGTCTGGACCCTGACGTCGCTGTTGGGGTTCGAAGCCCTGCTGCGCAGCAAATCCGTCACCTGTTTGGGTATGCCATTCTACGGCGGATGGGGCCTGACCCGTGATCTGGCGCAAATCCCAGAACGGCGTCACGCCCAGCCAACATTAGCGCAACTGGCCCACGCCACACTGATAGATTATCCACGTTATTTTGACCCCGTAACCAAACAGGCTTGTCCCGTCGAAGTGGTCGTAGAACGGTTGCAAAACAGTAGTTTACCGCGCGAGCGCAGATCCATGCGGCTCTTGGCAAAATTGCAAGGTGTGTTCGCCAGCTACGCGCATCTGTGGCGATGATTACCTATTAAATCCAGCGCCTTACACGGTTTAAGTAAGATGCATACTGGGCGCGATAGGTGCGGCGCAAATGATCTTCCTCGCCAATGATAAAGCGCTTTTCAATCACCCAGACAAAGATCGGGATCAGCGGCAGTGACAGCACCGCATCCCAACGCAGGATCAACCCCGCCAAGACCATCGCATCGCCCAGATAAATCGGGTTGCGGGATTTTTTGTAGATACCGGACTGCACAAAATGGCTGCTGTCGCGGCGCGGTATAATAGTGGTTTTGTGCCGGTAAAATTCCAGCACCGCCATCAACATCAACAGCAATCCACCGCCAATCAGCAAGCCGCCCAACAGATCAGCCCAGCCAGTGCCAAAATTCAGCCCCATCGGATAATGAACCGATTGCGCCCATGCAATGGCGATAAAGGCAGCAAGCCAGACGGGGGGGAGTTCAAGATTTTTCATATTAGGGCTTATAGGCGGGAAATATCACCGCGCCAATGGCTCATTTCCTCGCTATCGGAACTGTGATCGGCTATGCGTCTGCCATGAACAAGATATTGATCAGTGCCTGCCTGATGGGCGATCCCGTGCGCTATGACGGGGCGGCAAAACCTGTGGCCAATGTGCATCTGGCACGTTGGCTGGCAGACGGGCGGCTGATCCCGTTTTGTCCTGAAATCGCTGGCGGCTTCGCCGTTCCGCGCCTTCCCGCCGAGATCGAGCCAGATGCAAACGCACATGACGTATTGCAGGGCCATGCGCGGATACTGGACAGCAATGGCGGCGATGTGACAGCCGGTTTTCTGCGCGGGGCACAAGCTGCGTTAACGGCTGCTCAAACCGCAGGTTGCCAACAGGCGATCCTGATGGACGGCAGCCCGTCTTGTGGCACGGGCTTTGTCTATACGGGCCGGTTTGATGGCACACGAAAGCCCGGAATGGGGGTTACCGCGACGCTGCTAACCAGTCATGGCATTACCGTCTGGTCCGAGACAATGATCGACGCCTTGGCCGCCCATCTGGCCACGCAATAACCCCTTGCAATCGCCCCACCGCCCGATACAGTGTCGCCAAACATCAGGAGCCATTCATGACCGATTTCACCGCCACCAAAGCCATGTTCCACCTGCCCGACGGGATGATCTATCTGGATGGTAACTCGCTTGGCCCTTTGCCCAAAGCCGCCCCCGCCCGCATGGACAAAACCATG
>NZ_JBSMEZ010000079.1:0-8099 GCF_056498605.1 Profundibacter sp. | reverse complement strand
TGTTAATATACATGCAACCACAGAATCACAGCAACACACCGCTGTCTAGAACAATCAGGAGAAACGACACATGGCCAAAGCATTCGCATCACAGGGTGATATGACCGAAAAGAAAACCAGTTTTGTCGAAATCGGCGACGGTTTGTGGGCATTCACCGCCGAGGGTGATCCGAATTCGGGCGTGATCATCGGCGACGAAAGCGTCATGGTGATCGAGGCCCAAGCAACCCCGCGTCTGGCGAATAAAGTGATCGAGGAAATCCGCAAGGTGACGGACAAACCGATCAGCCATCTGGCGCTAACCCATTATCACGCGGTTCGGGTGCTGGGCGCGTCGGCCTATGGTGCGCCGCAAATCATCATGTCGGATGCGGCCCGCGCGATGGTGGTGGAACGTGGGCAGGAGGACTGGGACAGCGAATTCCAACGCTTCCCCCGCCTGTTTGAGGGGCATGAAAGCATCCCCGGCCTGACCTACCCGACCACCACATTCAGCGATTCTATGACCGTCTATCTGGGCAACCGGCGCGTTGACATCATGCATCTGGGTCGCGCCCATACCGCTGGTGACGCCGTGGTCTGGGTGCCGGATGCCGAGGTGATGTTCACCGGTGACATCGTCGAATACCATTCGGCCTGTTACTGCGGTGACGGCCATTTCGCCGACTGGGGTGATACGCTGGAAAACATTGCGATGTTTGATCCGGTCAGCATTGCGCCGGGGCGTGGGGATGCGCTGGTGGGGCGTGAAATGGTTGCCGC
Organism: Profundibacter sp.; assembly: GCF_056498605.1. NCBI lineage: Bacteria > Pseudomonadati > Pseudomonadota > Alphaproteobacteria > Rhodobacterales > Paracoccaceae > Profundibacter > Profundibacter sp. The sequence continues at coordinate 7,337 of NZ_JBSMEZ010000079.1, read as the reverse complement.
TGCACTGGAAAGCACGCTCGATTTTGTCGAAAGCACCTACCGCCCCGCTGCGCGTGTGGCGGCCCGAGGCGGCACCCTGAAAGAAGCATGGGATGCGGTGCGTGCCGAGTGCGATCCCAAGTTCAACGACTATGCCATCTACGAGCATTGCCTGCCCTTCAACGTGGCCCGTGCCTATGACGAAGCCCGTGGCATCGACACGCCGCGCATCTGGACTGCGGAACGTGACATCGCAATGTGGGAAGCGTTACAGGAATAAAGATATGTCTACCTTTGCCACCGCAATTCTAATCATGACGACAATTGCATTCCTGATCTGGGCGTTTCTTTTTTTCCGCGCGCTTTGGGGCATTTCCATACGTGTAAAACAGAAAGCAGATAAAACTGGCGAAGGGTATATTAACTGGGCTGGAAATTCGTTCTCAATCCATATGCAATTCCTGTTTGGCCAAGGGCCAAACCCCGAACGCCGCCGCCTAATTATCTGGACGATTATTCTCGCCGTTCTGATCATTGGGTTCAGCCTGACAGTAACGCGCGAATCCAACGTCTAACCACGGAGACCACATGACCAAAATCTTTGAAACCCCGCTCTATCCCTATGAACGGTCAAAAGATCAGGATGTAATAACGCCGGTGCGCCACCCCGTTGTGGTCATCGGCGCTGGGCCAATCGGGCTGGGTGCGGCGATTGATCTGGCGCAGCACGACGTGCCGGTGGTTGTGCTGGATGACAATGACAAAGTATCGTTCGGCTCCCGCGCCATCTGTTTCGCCAAACGTCCGCTGGAAATTCTGGACCGTCTGGGCTGTGGTGCGCCGATGGTTGATAAGGGTGTGAAGTGGAATGTTGGCAAGGTTTTCAATGACGAGGATGAAACCTACCGGTTCGACCTGCTGGAGGAAGGCGGACATAAAAATCCTGCGTTCATCAACCTACAGCAATACTATTTAGAAGAATACATGGTGAACCGGTTGCGTGCTTTGCAAGCCGAGGGAAAGCCGATTGAACTGCGCGGTATGAACAAGGTTGATGCCGTGGGGCAGCACGACGATCATGTGACGCTTGAGGTGACAACACCGGATGGCCCCTATGTGGTCGAGGCCGATTGGCTGATCGCATGTGACGGTGCCAACTCTGCCACGCGCCGGATGCTGGGACTGGATTTTGAGGGCCGTGTGTTCGAGGATAATTTCCTGATTGCCGATGTGATCATGGAGGCCGATTTCCCGACCGAACGCTGGTTCTGGTTTGACCCGGCGTTTAACCGTGGCCAATCGGCGCTGCTGCACAAACAGCCTGATAATATCTGGCGGATTGATTTGCAGCTGGGCTGGGACATCGACCGTGAAAAGGAAATGAAGCACGAAAATATCATCCCGCGCTTGCATGCGATGTTGGGCGACGATGCCAAGTTTGAACTGGAGTGGGTGTCGATCTACACGTTCCAGTGTCGCCGGATGGAAGCATTTCGTGCGGGGCGCACCTTGTTCGCTGGTGATGCTGCCCATCAGGTTTCGCCTTTCGGGGCGCGGGGTGCCAATAGCGGGTTGCAGGATACCGATAATCTGGCGTGGAAGCTAAAGCTGGTTCTGGATGGCAAGGCCCCAGACGCGTTGATGGACACCTATAGTGTCGAGCGGGTTTACGGGGCGGATGAAAACATTATGAATTCGACCCGTTCAACCGATTTTATCACCCCGAAATCCGAAATCAGTCGCACGTTTCGTAACGCGGTTCTAAGCCTTGCCAAGCGGCATGAATTTGCCCGTCCACTGGTGAATTCTGGCCGCTTGTCGGTGCCGTGCACCTATGATGGATCATCGCTGAGCGGGCCTGATACAGCTGAATTGCCTAGGGAATTGCGTCCCGGCTCAGCGGCAGCAGATGCACCGACCGAGAATGGTTGGCTGCTGGATCGGTTAGGCGATAGTTTCCAGTTGTTGGCGATTGGTCTGGATGCCGAAACAGGACTAGGCGCGTGTGGTATCGAGATTGAGACCATCGCCCTTGGTGCCGATGAAAGCCCCGAGTTAATGGCGCGGTATCTGGGCGATGCGAAGGGTGCAATATATCTGATGCGGCCGGATCAACACGTCGCGGCGCGTTGGACCAGCTATGATAAAACCGCCATTCTGGATGCCCTAAAAACCGCCACCGCACAGGGGGAAAACTGATATGACTGATCTGGTTACAACGCCCAACATTGATAACGCTGATGATTTTTATGCCGATCTTCTGGCACTGCATGACGGCCACAGCAAAGCGCAATCCGATGCGATCAATGCGAGGCTGATCTTACTGCTGGCCAATCACATCGGAGACCGGAATGTATTGACGAAAGCGATGATCGAGGCGGCCGAGGTTTGAGGCGGGCAAGGATTTCACTTGCCTAATCGTTTTGTTTTAATAACACTCCCGATATACGACAGGCTACAGCGATGGCGTCGCTGACGTGGGTATGTCCCATGTGCCGCAAACACCCTGAACGCCGGGAATTGCCACTAGGGGGGCAGTTGGCCCCCGTTTCAGGAGATTAGATATGACACACCAACGCGAAGAATTTTACCGGCTGCACAATGGTGATGCGGCCAAATTGCCGTTCTCGGATCTGGAATACGAGGCGCGGATCAAGGGCTTGCGCTCGATCATGGAGATGATGTCGCTGGATGCGGTGGTGCTGACCTCGATGCATTCGATCGCTTATTATTCCGGTTTTTTATACTGCTCGTTCGGGCGGCCCTATGCGCTGGTGGTGACCTATCGTGAAGTCGTGACGATTAGTGCCGGGATTGATGCGGGGCAACCGTGGCGGCGGTGTTATGGCGACAACATCACCTATACTGACTGGCAGCGCGATAATTATTGGCGGGCGGTGTGTTCGATCACGGGCGAATTTGCGGTTTTGGGGATCGAGGGTGATCATCTGACCATGTTACAGAATGACAAGCTGGTGGCGTTTCTGAAACCCGCCAACACGCTGGATGTGGCCCCTGCGATGGCACGGCAAAGGATGAATAAATCGGACGCCGAGATTGCCTTGATCCGTGAAGGCGCACGGGTGGCTGACATTGGTGGTTATGCAATCAAGGATGCCGTCAAAGCTGGCGTGCGCGAGATCGACGTGACGGTGGCGGGCCGTGACGCGATGGAGCTGGAGATTGCGCGGGCCTTTCCCGATGCCGAGTATCGTGACACCTGGGTCTGGTTTCAGTCCGGTCTGAATACGGATGGGGCACATAACCCTGTGACAGGGCGGGTTTTACAGCGCGGTGATATTCTGTCGCTGAATTGCTTCCCGATGATTTCGGGTTACTACACGGCGCTGGAACGGACGATGTTTGTCGAAGAGGTCGATGCCGCATCACTGGAAATTTGGCAGGCCAATGTGGCGGCGCACGAATTGGGCATCAGCCTGATCAAACCCGGCGTTAGCTGTGCCGAGATCACCGCAGGGGTGAATGCCTTCTTTGAGGAGCGCGATCTGTTGCAGTATCGCAGCTTTGGCTATGGCCATTCGTTCGGGGTGCTGTCGCATTACTATGGCCGCGAGGCGGGGCTGGAATTGCGCGAGGATATCGACACGGTGCTGGAGGCCGGCATGGTGATTTCGATGGAACCGATGCTGACCATCCCCGAGGGACAAGCGGGGGCTGGGGGCTACCGCGAGCATGACATTCTGGTGGTAGATGAAGAGGGTGCCGAGAACATCACGAAGTATCCGTATGGGCCGGAATTTAACGTGGTCGGGTAGGTGGGCGTGAGGTGGTAAAGGGGTATGCTTTTATGACCGCATAACGTTGCTTTTTGGGCTAAATAGAAAGGGAGCAGTCATCTGATGGTTTAGATCAGATGACGGCATTGAGCCCAAATTGACCGCCCTCTAGAAGATAGTTACGATGCCAAAGATGGGGTAACTATGAGGTAGAACCCGTGAAACACAGTGAAGTCATCCAAGCAATTACTGACGCCACCAGAGACCAGTCTGGAATCCGTGCCTTGTTCCTTAGTGGCAGCTACGCGACTGGCATGGCAGACGAATACAGCGATATTGATTTTGTTATGGTGGCAGAAGACGGCGCGTCTGACGCAGTTGCGGAGGTTTGGCGCAGAGCTGTTGGCAAAACTGGCGAGATTGTCCTTTGGTGGGACCGGATTAACGTCCCTGTCTTGATCAACGCCATCACAGAAGACTGGACACGCACAGATGTCATTATTCTGAAGGCTGATCAGATGGGGTCACAGGCACAGAGCAATTTGAAACCACTTTTCGACCACGACAACATTTTTGACAGTTTAGCAGAAACTGCACAGAAGGTTGGACCAAGCCTGAAGAAATTCAGATATCAGGTCGAGGAGTTCATCAGGATACTTGGCCTCTTGCACCTTGCGGCGGGTCGTAAAGAATACATCAATGGCGTGTTGGGAGTTTTCCACCTTCGCAATCTGATGGTCGACTTGTTGATTGAAGAGACCGATGCCCCCAATCGCGGTGGCATTTTGCATCTCAACCGGCTCATATCGAGTGAGCAGAAAGACCTCCTTACGTCTTTACCACCAGCAATTCCTAATCTCGATGCGATGATTTCTGCCCATCTTGCTTATGCGAAAGCATACCTGCCGCGTGCGCGGGCAAGAGCGAAACGCTTGGGTATGGAGTGGCCAGAGCATTTTGAAGCAGCTACTTGGGCGCGGCTAAGCGAAGCCCTATCGTTGCAGAGACCATATAATTTGAAGTGATCGCATTACGAACGGTAGCGTTGCTCCACAAATCTGCCATCACCAAAACCCACACACATTCACAAATTGTATTGTGTCATTCGGTTTGGCACGCCTATAGTCAGGTTCCCAAACCCAGTGAGGCGAACGATGACTCTGATCAAACCCACCCGACGTCATATTTTGAAACTGGCCGCAATGGCTCCTGCGATGGCATTGCCGATGGTGGCGCGCGCGCAGGTGGGGCCGCCAACGGATGGCAACCCAACGCATTTCAGTTTCACCATTGGCGAGGCGCGGTTGACGATCATTTCGGACGGGTATTTTACAACGCCGGTCAGTGGCATCGGCATAAACGCCGACCCCGCCGAGGTGCAGGCGTTTATGGCCAGCCATTTTCTGCCAACCGATATTGGCTATGCCCATACCAATCATCTGTATATTGAAATTGGCGATGCCAAAGTGCTGGTCGATGTGGGGTCGGGCAGCCGGTTTTTTGAAACCACGGGCCGTCTGATGGGCAATCTGGAAACCGCAGGGATTGATCCGCAAGCGGTGAGTCATGTGGTGATGACCCACGCGCACCCCGACCATATTCTGGGCATTCGTGATGATTTTGACGAGGCGATTATACCGGATGCTGAATACATCATCGGGGTGGTCGAGCATGATTACTGGTTGCAGGATGATCTGGTCAATCAAGTCGAGCCGGAGGATCAGCAGTTTGTGTTGGCGGCGGTGAATTCGATCACTGCGGACGGGGTGGAATGGGTGCTGGCACAGGACGGGCACGAAGTGGTGCCGGGGGTGACGTTGATGCACACGCCGGGGCACACATTGGGGCATATGTCGGTGCGGCTGGAGAGCGGCGGTAAATCTCTGATCGCGCTGGGCGATTGTTTGACCAATGCACACGCCAATTTCGCGCGGCCCGACTGGCTGATCGGGCGGGATCACGATAAGGAAATGGCGGCGGCAACGCGGGCGCGGGTGCTGGATATGGCGGCTGTGGATAGGATCGCGGTGCTGGGTTATCACTTCCCGTTTCCGGGGGTTGGCCATGTGAAGCGCGATGGCGATGCGTTCCAGTTTGTGCCGGCGTTGTGGCAGTTTTAGGGAGCTTATTGGCTTAGGCCAAGGGGTTCGGCCATTGCGGCGGTGCTTTGCGCTTCGGTGATCATGTTACGTTTGACCATCGCTTGCAAAACCTCGTTGCGGCGCATCAGGGCACGGTGGGGGTATTGGATCGGGTCGTAACGGGTGGGCGATTTAACCATTCCGGCAAGTGTTGCGGCCTCGGCCAATGTGAGTTTGGTTGGGGATTTGGCGAAATAGACGTTTGCGGCTTTGGTGATGCCATTAGCTTTAGCCCCAAAGTATGCGCTATCCAGCTCAAGCATAAGAATATCTTTATGTGTTAACTGGTTTTCCAATTTGATGGCCAAAAGAAAATCCTGCAGGTGCATTGTTCTAAAAGCGTTGGGTTGTTCGTAAATAAATTTCCATCCTGCCAAGTAGGGAACTGGTGATTTGCAGAAAGATGGACGGCTGTCGAAAATAAGTGCTCTCAATACGCAATTTATGGGTCCGGCGTTTGACGCCAGACAGTCTGAGTTTTCGGCGGCGAGCAGGGCATGATGCACATGTTCAGGAAGAGCATTCATGCGCAGATTGGTGGCATCACTTTCGCGGTGAATTTCGGCACTGGAAGGGAGCTTATTCCAGTAGGGTGCAATGTAATAGGCGGAGACCAGAAGGAGTGCCGCGAAAATGGTGCCGATGGTGATGGACAGGTATTTAAAAATACGCATGTGGGTAACTTAACGAAATAAATGGCGGGGTGAAACCCGCCTTACGGAAAAGGGAGCCCGTAACAGGCCCCCTTTGATTTGGTGTTGAGGTCAGTCAGCCCAGCTAACCCCTGTCAGGTCATTGGCTTGGGTCGGAGAATTCGCCCATAGCCCCTGAATTTTCGCATTTGCAACGCCGGTTTTGGCCAACTGAAACAGGTAGCCGTTGACGTATTCGGCCGCGATCATTTTTTGCGCATCCGCTTGGATGGCCATGCGATCAGCCGGATCGGTGGCAAGGTTCAGCTTGTCCATCAGCGCTTGGAAATCCGCGCTGTCATACTGGAAATAGTAATCAGGACGCGCGTAGATGTTGATGTCGGCGGGTTCGGTATGGCTGACGATGGTCAAATCGAAATCCTTGCCTTTGAACACCTGTTCAATCCATTGCGCCCATTCCAGATTGGAAATCTCGGTCTTGATCCCGACGGCTCGTAATTGTGCCGCGATGATCTCGCCACCGCGCCGTGCATAGGCGGGCGGGGGCAGCATCAGGCGCAGTTTCAGATCGCTTTGACCGGCTTCGGCCAACAGTTTCTTGGACAGTTCAGGGTCATAAGCCGACATGCCGGTCAAATCCACATAGGCCGGATTGTGCGGTGCAAAGTGGCTGCCGATGGGCGTGCCATATCCCGACATTGCCCCGTCGATGATTTCCTGACGGTTGATCGCATGTGCAATCGCCTCGCGGACCTTTACGTCTGACAATGGGCCGGATTTATTATTGATCGACAGGATGGTTTCGCCCTCGGTTGAGCCAACGATAA